>LJOT01000746.1 GCA_001672075.1 Anabaena sp. CRKS33 | reverse complement strand
TCTTCACCGCATTGGGGCTCGTACCGAAGTAGTGTTTGATACGGAGATGGCCCTTGATCCACTTGAAGAAGAGTTCGATCTGCCATCGCGACTTGTAGAGCTTGGCCACGGTGAGAGCGGGGATCTCCAGGTTGTTGGTGAGGAAGACAAGATGCTTGGACGTCTCCTTGTCGAAGTAGCGCACCCTGCGCAGAGGATATGGGAAGTCGGCCGCTGCTTTGGGAAGCGAAGGCGATCCAACCTGATCGCTGAGAACGCCCTCCAAGCAATCCCTCGGCATCGAGTAATGACGGGTGAAGCGAAGATTGCTCTTGGCCCTCGTGACGAAGAAGGCGCCTGCCAAAACGATACGAGCAAGTCGAGCAAAGTCCATGTAGCCGCGATCCATCACATAGAAGGCTCCCGCTTCGAAGAGCAGGTCGTCGAGCCAGTGAACATCGGCCTTGCGGGCTCCGGAGATGTGGATGCATGTCGGGATAGGGCCTCTCAGATCGAGCTGGGTATGCATCTTGATCCCAGCTTTGGTGCTTCGAAAATCGGCCCATGGGAAGAGACTCAGCGAGAGATCGATCGTGGTGGAATCCAGAGCGTAAACCGTGTTCTCCAGTTCCAATCCAAGATCCTCTCCGGCGTAGAGGACACG
>LJOT01000745.1 GCA_001672075.1 Anabaena sp. CRKS33 | reverse complement strand
GTGGGAATACCCCGTTTAGGTTTGTCTTCCGCAGTCCGTTCTAACTCACTTTGGTTGCTGACTTCCTTGATAAAGGCTGCTACCGCTGCTTTTTGGTCTGAAGTTGTCACCACTTGAGTTAAGGGGTGTTCTGGGGCTAAAACGACGTAACTCACGCCATAAACGGTGTCGGGACGGGTGGTATAAACGGCGATTTTTTCATCTAAGCCCACAATCGGAAATTCTAAATAAGCGCCGGTGGATTTTCCTATCCAGTTGGCTTGCATTAATTTAACTCGTTCTGGCCAACCTGTAAGTTTATCCAAATCATTTAATAATTCTTCTGCGTAGTCGGTAATTTTGAAAAACCATTGACGCAATAATTTACGTTCTACTATTGCTCCACTACGCCAAGAACGTCCTTCATTATCAACTTGTTCGTTTGCTAATACAGTTTGATCAATGGGGTCCCAATTGACTGCCGCTTCTCTTTGATAAGCTAAACCAGCTTCTAAAAATTGTAAAAATATCCACTGTGTCCATTTGTAATAATCAGGAGAACAGGTAGCGACTTCACATTCCCAATCTAAGGATAAACCCAGACGTTGTAATTGTTGCCGCATTTGGGTAATATTTTGATATGTCCATTTGGCAGGGGGTACAC
>LJOT01000744.1 GCA_001672075.1 Anabaena sp. CRKS33 | reverse complement strand
CAAGTCAAGGTTATTTCTAAAGATCCATTATTCACAGCTAATGATCGCGCAATATGGATAGAGAAGTTTAATCTTGATGGTTTAGCTAATTTGAAATAGGTAGCTAACTAATGTTCCCGGTTATTTAGTTTAGGCTAGTGATTGGTAATTGGTAATTGGTAATTGGTAATTAAGAAAATTATTGCCTATTTCCCAACTAGCAATTGACATGAATACAAAACCATGAATACAAAATAAGGAGATTTTTGTGAGTAAACCAATTTACCAATTAGTTGATGAACTTCCTACCAATAATTTGACAGTTTCTCTATTAAATGCTTTGGATTTCGTTGCTCCTGGTGAATGGCAAAATACTGTTGGTTTTGTGAATACAATTAAAACTGTTACTGGGGAAACCGACGAAGATCTAATTCAACAAATTGGTGAAAGAGCAATTTATCTATTTAACGATAAGTCCCAAGGATATCAAACCGCGCTCTGGCTGTATCAAACCGTTGACGGTACAGATAAGGCTTTAGGTGCAGCAGCTTTAGCTAATAAAATCGGGGAAACAATTCCCTTATTCGGTTTTTTAAATTCTATTACTCCCAAAGCAGACAAAGCCCAAACTATTGATCTCACTTTGAAAATAGTTGCTGAATTA
>LJOT01000424.1 GCA_001672075.1 Anabaena sp. CRKS33 | reverse complement strand
CATTTTGAATCCCAACTTCAATGGCAATGCAGATTTGCTGACGAGAATTGAGTTTTAACAATTTGCTAAGATAAAACCCTACTAACATAGAAACAGTATTTAATAGCACTACACTTAATCCAACTTGGACAATAAAACTAGGCAAATTATTCCATTCACGAATGATCAATAAGAGAATAATTAGTGCTAAAAAAGCCACTGCTAGGCGGTTAGTCACCTTTTCTAAACGTAGTGCAATGTCTGGTAATATCTGTCTAAAAATCATTCCTAAGCTGATAGGTAAAAGCGTCATCAGAAAAATTTGTAGTATAGTTGCGCCAATGGGTAGACCAATCGCAGCAGTTTCAGTTTTTCCGATAAAATGCTGATATGCTAAGTTTCCTAGAATGGGAATTGTAAATACTGTAATTAAACTACTAAAAGCTGTCAGGGTAACTGAGAGTGCGACATCACCTTTTGCTAGAAATGTGATTATATTTGAGGATACCCCACCTGGACACAATGCAATGATCATTAATCCCATGGCGATCGCTGGTTCCATGGGTACAATTTTAGCAATAATAAAGCCAATAATAGGTAAAAAAATCAACTGACTAATTAAGCCAATGGCCACAGCTTTAGGATATTTTGTTACTCGCAGGAAATCTTCTGGTAGTAAAGATAATCCCATACCTAGCATAATGATAGCTAAAGCTAGAGGTAAAATAACGGCGGTTAAAAAGCTTGCTTGCATAATCAATTTTGTCGAAATTACAACCAAGCATCATATCAGACTATTTATCCAGACATTGATCTTCTCATGGTTTGTTTAAGTCCTGTTCTCAGATACTTAGAAGACCAGGGAGTGTCAAAAACTTCATCATCATTACGTTTACCGACCCGAAAAACAGCAACTAATTTATTATCATCATCAATGGTATACAAAATTCTGTATTCACCTTGATAACCTTTTAAAGCTGCATAGTCTTGAGGACTAGGTATTGATCTATGTTAAAAGTTAAAGAAGGTATGAGTGTGATTCTTTCTAGACCTGTTGATGGTAATTGTGATCTACCTACGGGTACACTCAAAAGTATTTTGAAAGATGCTGGTTTGACTGAGTACGAAAACTTTTTTACCAGAGATTCAATCAAAGAGATTGTCCAATTAAATCAAATTTTGATAATTGTAGTTAATGTTGAAAAAGAGGAGATATTACAATGGATAAATTAGAACAATATCAAATAGCAATTAAACAAGTTCTCACAGAATATCATAATTGGGTTTCTGGTGCAGCAAATTTAACTGATGAAAGTTGTTTGATTTTTGATGATAATCATCATCACTATATTTGGTGTTTTTTGGGTTGGGATGGTAAAAAAAGAACAAATAATATCCAAGTTAATATCAGAATTAAAAATGATAAAATTTGGATTGAAGAAGATTGGACCGAAGAAGGAATAGCTAATGAGTTAATGAAGTTAGGTATTTCTAATCTTGATATTGTTTTAGCATTTCATCCTCCTGAAGAAAGGAAATATACTGCATTTGCTACTGCTTAAATAAATATTTTGCTGCGAACTGCTTGCAGCAGCGCAACGCTTACGCATCCCTTCAACTCCCAAATAGCGATTATTCATCTTTATTAAGCTGGTACGTCTGACTCCCCCCTGCGGTAAAATATCCTTAGTTCAAGGAATTGTTTATGAAAATCAAAGTAATTATTTGGGAAGAAGATGGTGTATGGTGTGGTTCTGTACCAGCTTTACCAGGATGTCATACCTGGGGTGAAAGTTATGAACATTTATTAGAAATGTTGAAAGATGCTGTTCAAGGTTGGTTAGAAGTTGCTAGTCAGCAAGAAGAAGTTGAACCACAAAAACAGTTGATTGAGTTATCTTTATGAAATCTGTTTCTGGTAAGTCTCTGTGTAAGATTGTGGAACGCTATGGATGGAATCTAAAAAGGATTACAGGTAGTCATCATATCTATGTTAAGGCAGGTATGAGTGTGATTCTTTCTATACCTGTTCATGGTAATCGTGATTTACCTACTGGTACAATGAAAAGTATTTTGAAAGATGCTGGTTTAACTGAAGAAGATTTAGATTAATTTCGCTATCGCACCTCCTCAACTCTCCCAATATCCTTTTTTAACGAACCACGAAGACGCGAAGAACACGAAGGAAGAAGAGAAGAAAGAGCGAATTTTATATTTTCTAGTCAAGTATCCCTTTTTGCCATTAAATATATAATAATCTTAGGAAATTTATTAAATGTAACAAAATTAAAAAATGAATCAACAAGATAATACTGAATTTATTATATATATTGATGAATCTGGTAGCGCCAAACCAAATCCTAAAGATCAATGTCCTATTTTTGCTATGGGTGGGGTTTTGATTAAAAGGAATGATGAGCAAATAATTAAACAATTAGTATCAGAT
>LJOT01000743.1 GCA_001672075.1 Anabaena sp. CRKS33 | reverse complement strand
TTGGGGAATACCTCTGGGTGCTGGGGGGATACCATAAAGTTTAAACCGTCCCAAAGACTTGTTATCTGTGGCCATGTCCCTTTCACCCTGAACCACGTTGATTTCTACGCTGTTTTGATTATTTTCGGAAGTAGAAAAGATGTCAGAACGACGAACTGGGATCGTTGTATTCCTTGGTATAAGTTTTTTCATGACACCGCCGATGGTTTCCAAACCCAAAGACAGGGGTGTAACATCTAACAGCAGAATATCCTTTGTTTCACCAGCGAGAATACTGCCCTGAATAGCCGCACCGACGGCGACAACTTCATCAGGATTAACGTTTTCGCTGGGTTCGATGCCAATTAAGTCTTGAACTAGCTGTTTTACCATAGGCATCCTAGTAGAACCACCGACCAAAACCACTTCTTCAATATCTACGGGGGAGAGTCCGGCATCCTTTAACGCCCGCTTTACTGGTGTTTTTATTCTACCCAACAAGTCTACACATAAACCTTCAAATTGCGATCGCGTCAAGCGAGTTTCTAGGTGTTTTGGACCATCCTCTGTGGCGGTAATAAAAGGTAAATTAATATCAGTGACGCTGACTGCGGAAAGTTCTATTTTAGCCTTTTCTGCGGCTTCCATTAGTCTTTGCAACGCTTGG
>LJOT01000139.1 GCA_001672075.1 Anabaena sp. CRKS33 | reverse complement strand
TCGACAACTATACCAGCACCTTCATGTCCTAAAATTGCCGGAAATAAACCTTCAGGATCATCACCAGAAAGGGTAAAAGCATCCGTATGACATACCCCACTAGCTTTAATCTCAATTAATACTTCTCCTGCTTGGGGTCTTTGTAATTGTACGGTTTCAATTGTCAGGGGTTTTCCCGGACTGTATGCTACTGCTGCTTTGATTTCCATTTGATTCTCTTGATTGGCGAGGATTTACGTAATTTTATCTCACCCAGAGGCACTCCAGGCGCGAAGAGGAATATTTTTCATGATTACTTGTCAAATTGTTCTATGTATGCTAAAGTGGTAGCCATTGCCAGAAAAATATCCTATCTGATTAACTACGGCAGCAGCTATTTTAGCGATTATGACCATAAACTAGATATTGGCAGCAACCACCCACTTCTGCGATTAATGAAATCTGTAATAAACATGATAAAACCTGCCCTTACTAAAATTGGCGCTCAAATGTCTAACTTAACTGGCGTAAGAGCGATTATGAAAGATATTAACGAAACCCTCAGAGCCAGTAAGGGAAAGGAATTATATAATTTGAGTGCCGGTAATCCCCTGATTTTACCAGAGGTGGAAAAGTTATGGCGGGATTGTACGGCAGATTTATTAGCTAGTTCTGAATATGGTGAGGTTGTTTGTCGTTACGGTTCAAGTCAAGGTTATTCACCATTAATTGACGCAATTGTCAAGGACTTTAACCAGCGTTATGGGTTAAGTTTAACTGACCGGAATATTTTAATTACTGCGGGTAGTCAAACTATCTATTTTTATGCCGCTAATGCTTTCGGTGGTTATACTGAAGATGGTAATTTAAAGGAAATTGTCCTGCCTTTAAGTCCAGATTATACTGGTTATGGTGGTGTTTGTTTGTTCCCAGAAGCTTTAGTCGCTTATAAGCCTACTTTGGATATTGATAGGGACGCACACCGTTTTAAATATCGTCCTGATTTTAACCAACTTTCCATTACAGAAAATACTGGTTGTGTAATCTTTTCTCGTCCTTGTAATCCTACTGGTAATGTTTTAACTAATGATGAAGTGAATAAAATCACTAACTTAGCTGAACCTCATCATGTTCCTGTATTAATTGATTCTGCTTACGCGCCTCCGTTCCCAGCTTTGAATTTTACAGACATGACTCCCGTATTTGGGGAAAATATCCTCCACTGTATGAGTTTATCAAAGGCGGGATTACCTGGAGAACGCATTGGGGTGGCTATTGGTGATGAAAAGCTAATTCAGGTTTTAGAATGTTTCCAAACTAATGTGGGAATTCATTCTTCTCGATATGGTCAAGCGATCGCCGCTCGCGCCATAGAATCAGGTATATTAGCAAATATCGCTGAAAATGTGATTCGTCCTTTCTACCAGAAAAAGTTTGATGTGTTAGAAAGTACATTAGCATTGGCAATGCCAAAGAATTTACCCTGGTTCTTACATCGTGGTGAAGGAGCGATTTTTGGCTGGTTGTGGTTGCAGGATTTACCCATGACTGATTGGGAATTTTACCAGGAATTAAAGAAAGTTGGTGTGATAGTTGTTCCTGGTAGTAGTTTCTTCCCCGGTTTGAAGGAGGAATGGGAACATAAACACCAATGTCTCAGAATTAGTTTGACTGGTAGTGATGAGGAGATTATTATCGGTATGCAGCGTTTAGCTAAGGTTGCTGAACAGGTTTATCAAGTTGCGGCTGTAAGTGTGTAAGAGATAATGAACCACGAAAACGCAAAAAATGTTGATTATCTTCAACAATATTGTTAAAATACAACATACCCCCGCTATAGTCGTTAGATTGACATAGCGGGGGTATGTTGTATTATTACTGTTTAGCTAGTAAAGCTTTCTTATCTTGAATCAGAGCATTAATTTCGGAATTAATGTTTTTCAACTGTTCTTTTTTTTGCTCTATTGATAGTTCGGTGTTTTGAGAAATACCGTTTTTTTGGTCTCTATAATATGCAATTAGTTCGTCAATGTCTGCAACGGTTTGAGTGGGGGCTGGCGCAGTTGCAGCAGCATATAGTACAGGAGCGGTATATACTGAAGCAGCAAGAGCGGTAGGCACGTTTAACAGCAAACTACAGAACGCGAATAATAACACGATTGAATGTAAAAATGCGCGTCTGGCAGCAGCAAAAAGTTTCATTTTTTTTGATGACCATAAATTTTAACTTTCAGATAATATTATCTTGTCAGTAATATTACTTCAAATTTTCAAATAATTTAACAATTGACATTTTTTACGCGGTCTCTGTATTTTATATTATAAGTAGTATGACAAAATTAAATTCACTGATTGAGAGAGGGAACAGAGAACTAAAAAATTAGTGCCAATTAACCTAATCTACAACCGTGAAGTGATAAAATAGAAACAAAGTGAACAATTAACTAATTAATGAACCACGAAGACGCGAAAAAGAAGCAGGGGAGCAGAGAATCGGGAGTAGGAGGAAAAGTTAAAAACTCTCCAGTCCCCAATCTTGATGATTGGTTAGAAATTGGTAAAATTGTCGCACCTCAAGGTTTAAATGGGGAGTTGCGGGTTTATCCTGATACTGATTTTCCCGAACGCTTTGAAGAACCAGGAAGACGCTGGTTATTACGTCCAGGGGAAACGGAACTTCAACCTGTAGAATTATTAAATGGACGCTATATTGAGAGTAAAAATCTCTATGTGATTAGATTAAAAGGAGTAAGCGATCGCTCTCAAGCTGAAAGTATGCGTGACTGTCGTTTTTTTGTACCTATAAGCGATCGCCCTAAATTGGCAGCGGGTGAGTTTCATGTGATAGACTTGCTAGGATTGCAGGTTTTTATGCAATCTTCTGGGGAGTTGGTGGGAACACTGGTGGATATATTACCTTCAGGTCATGATTTATTAGAAGTAAAATTAGATGCTGCTTTTGCTGAAGATAAAGCCGGAAAAACAGTTTTAATTCCCTTTGTGATGGAAATGGTCCCTGTTGTGGATTTGGAAAATCGTCGCGTCGAAATTACCCCTCCCCCTGGTTTGTTGTCAATTAATGATTAGTTAATGATTAGTTAGAAATAAGTTATTGAACATTTAAGCTATGTCACATAAGTGGTTTAACAACTATTTGTATTTGCAATTAATACCTGCTTATATTTACTTAGGCTAAGATGAATATCCTGTTATATCATGTCCGCAAAATCACTATTGTATTGCCTTTTCCCAATTACCAATTACCCATTATCAGCCTCAACAGATATGATAAGTGTTCAACCAGACATGATATTAAAATCCCTCACCCCAATCTGGGAGGTATCCCATAATTTCTATATTGCCAATAATCTCGCAAAATCCGGTCATGATCAAAACACAAATCACCAGGAACACACCAAGGCTCGAAAATACCCACACCCTTAGCATCATCACCCGCTAAAGGCTGACCTGTAGCTGTTGCTAAAAATACAATACTAATTGTATGCTGACGGGAATCACGACGGGGATCAGAATAAACTAATAATTGTTGAATTAACTCTACTTTTAGCCCTATTTCTTCCTCTGCTTCCCTAATTGCGGCTTTTTCCACAGTTTCACCATAATCCACAAAACCACCGGGTAGCGCCCACCCTAAAGGTTCATTATGTCTTTCAATGAGAATAATAGGGCGATGGGGTCTGTCAATTAACTCAATAATAATATCAACTGTAGGCGCAGGATTTCTATAAGTCATTGTTGATTTGTTAATGTGTAGGTTTATAGATCCTCGACTTGTTCAGTGGGGATCTGAGTGAGTATAATAATTATTGTGATCAATCTTCTTATTTCTTTACAAATCACAACAGTCAAGACTAACCATGCCATGATAAACTCGGTGCTTAACTTATAAACAATTATCTTTCCTAGATTTCAGGTTAAATATGCCTTTTCCTAGATCCAGTGGTATTCTACTACATCCCAGTTCTTTCCCCAGTCGTTTTGGTATTGGGGATTTAGGACTGGAAGCCTATGACTTTATTGATTTTCTTAAAAATAGTCACCAGCAATATTGGCAAGTTTTACCTCTAGGTCCGACTGGTTACGGTAATTCTCCCTATATGTGCTATTCTGCCATGGCGGGAAATTACTTTTTAATTAGTCCCGAAAAGTTGCTAGAAGAGGGTTTGCTAATTGAATCAGATTTGGCTGATTTACCAGATTTTCCCTCAGATTATGTAGATTTTCAGGAAGTTATCCCGGTTAAAGTTAATTTACTCATTAAAGCTTGTGAAGACTTTAAAACTAAGGCAACTTTAACTCAAAAACAAGCTTTTACCAAGTTTTGTACTGATAAAGGCTATTGGTTAAATAATTACGCTCTGTTTATGGCTCTTAAAGATGCCCAAAATGGTGCAGGCTGGCATAATTGGCAGCCGGAATTGGCAAAGCGTGAACCAGCGGCTTTAGCTGCGATGGAACAAGAATTAGCGGCAGAAATTTTTTATTATAAGTTTGTCCAATATGAGTTTTTCCGTCAATGGTCAGAACTGAAAAACTATGCTAATGAAAATGGTGTAGAAATTATTGGTGATATCCCCATTTATGTAGCCCATGATAGCGCTGATGTTTGGGCTAATCCTGATATATTTGCTCTAGACGAGGAAACAGGAGCAGCAGCTTTAATGGCCGGAGTTCCACCGGATTATTTTAGTGCCACTGGTCAATTATGGGGAAATCCGGTGTATAATTGGGAAGAATTACAAAAACAAGACTTTAAATGGTGGGTGCTGCGTTTTGAGGCCATGCTGGATTATGTAGATATCATTCGCATTGATCATTTCCGGGGTTTTGAGGCTTATTGGGCTGTACCCCAAGGTGAAACAACTGCTATGAATGGTGAATGGATTAAAGCTCCCGGTGTGGCTTTATTTGAAACTATTAGAAAGCAGTTAGGTAAGTTACCTGTGCTCGCGGAAGATTTGGGGATTATTACACCAGAAGTGGAAGCACTACGAGATCAATTTGAGTTTCCAGGAATGAAGGTATTACAGTTTGCTTTTGGTTCTGATCCCGGAAATCCGTTTTTACCCTTTAATTACAATCGTAATGCTGTAGTTTATACTGGCACTCATGACAATGATACAACTGTGGGCTGGTTTAATGTTGCAAATGATTACGAAAAGCAAAATTTATTGTTGTATTTAGGTTGTATTAGTCCTGATGGCGTAAATTGGGATTTAATTAGATTAGCTTTGAGTTCAATCGCTAATCAGGCGATTATACCTTTACAGGATGTATTAGGTTTGGGAACTGATGCCAGAATGAATTTTCCAAGTACAGCGGAAGGAAATTGGCAATGGCGTTATCAAGCAGGTGTATTAACCCAAGAATTAAGCGATCGCTTAAAAACTCTCACCATCCGTTGTGGACGCGCCCCTATAGAATCCTCAGTTAGTTAAATAAATTTTGGCTAATAAACTCGAAAAAAACTGATGTTTTCGCTATTTTGTCCTGGTTTGACTCAATAGACGAAAACCCCAAGTTTTTGATCAAACCCCCCTTGGTTGAGATCAAGCCAAAATAAGCCAAAATAAGCCAAAATAAGCCAAAATTTAACGATGATTTCCGGTTAGTTTGGTCCAGCAGCGATCTTGATTTCCTCGGTTTTGCCAATTTCCCCCATTTCTTTAGCCTTCTGCTGATTCACACTCATTAACACCCCACCAGCATTATCAGTTTTTACTGTCACTTGCTGACTAGCTTTCCAAGTACGACTAGAACCCTGTGGTAAAACTCCTTCAAAGGCCGTTTTACCGTCCGTAACCACACTAATCCAAGAGGAGGCTTTTAAGGTAAGACCAACTTGCACAGACTGATCCAGTTCACTACTAGACCTTTTATTAGAGGATGTTTCTTGTTCTGTTGATGACTTTGCTGTTTTTGATTGAATTTGGCGATTATTAGACTGCAATGTAGCATTATTCAATAAATAAGATAAACTGTTAGCAGAGCAAAAAATCAAAACAATGTAAAACAGGTAAAGGTGTATAGGACGGAACTGAGCAATGTTTTGGTTTTTCCAAGTGGATTTAAAAGTTAATGGTTGATAACCAATCGGGAAATGACTGGCAAATTCCCCCCCCTTAATTCCTAAAGCGTCTGCAAACTGCCTAATTAAACCTTGAATATAAATTGGTTCTGGTAGGTCGCTTAAATTACCTTCTTCAATGGCTTGCAAAAGTCGTCGAGGAATTCTAGTGAAGATGACTAACTCATCAAGAGTTAAGTTCTTTTCCTGACGGAGGGAAGCCAGTTGAGAGCCAAGCTGCATCAATTTTTCACTTTGATCTTGCTTGATAGAAGGTTTGATTGGCTGTTCATCCTTCTGTCTGAACCATTTCATGTTTTTCCTTTACTCCTTAACTCAGCTTTGTCTTTATGGGTGTGCGATTTATCTGCTTGCTTAAAAAAATCATTTCATCTTGAGTTAAATGACGATATTCACCAACTTGCAAAAATGGTGTTATTACCGTCTTTAATTGAATTGAACCGATGGCCGTCCGATGTAGCTTGATGACTGGATATCCTAACTGTTCGGCCACACGGCGAATTTGCCGATTTCTTCCCTCCTGTAAAACAATTTCTAAACAGCTTTGGTTAATATAAGTTTCAATTAAACGCACCCGGGCAGGTCTGGTGATTTTTCCTTCCAGAATTACACCCTGACTCCACCTTTGAATAACTGCTGCGGGAGGATGTCCTTGGACAATAACACGATAGCTCTTAGAAATACTATGACTAGGATGGGTAAGTCTATAAGTTAGTTCCCCATCATTTGTCAAGATTAACGCTCCTGTAGAGTCTACATCCAAACGACCAACAGGGTGAATACCCAATCCCTCTCTTAATTCTGAGGGTAGCAGATCCAGGACAGTTGGTCTTCCTTGGGGGTCATGGCAAGTAGATACAAATCCTGCTGGTTTATGCAGCAATAAATAGATCAAAGATGGACGTTGTTCTGTTAGGACTGGTAGATCATCAATCAAGATTTTGTCTCGTTGAGGATCGACTTTTTGACCTAAATGTGCCAATATGCCATTAACACGCACTCTTGATTGTCTAATCATTTCTTCAGCTTGACGACGGGAAGCAATACCCCGTTGAGCTAAAATTTTTTGTAATCGTTCCTCCATGTTTTAATTGTCAATTTCTTTATTGAATACTCTTATACTACTAATGTTCCCACCTTATTGTTAACAAGACTATGTGTTAAATTTAAGAACTATTTAACATCCTCAAGGAATAATCATATTTACTAGGACTTACGTACTGCACAAATTCACCATTATCTGACGAAAATCCGTCGTTTTCGGTTTTGGGAATAATTAATTCAGTAGGGTACTTTTCACATAGAAGAAATCTGTTTTTTTGTCCAAATATCGTGTCTGATGCACCCTACAAAAGATAAAATTCACATTACATATTTGGGGAATCTTGTCAACTCGTAAGTCTTATTTACATGGAATACCCGGAAAATGATAGAAAAAAGTCACCCAAATACAGATAACAACAAAGTTAAGATAATTACAAAAGTTTTGACTTCAGCGATTAAGTTATGGCTAAGAACCCAGCTAAATCAAGTATCGGATTTAGATGTGCAGATTAAAGCGAGCGATCGCCAGCTTCTTTCTGGTTCTATTCCTGGGGTATCCATTTCTGCCAGTAAAGCTGTGTATAAAGGGCTTAATATCACGGAAATTGAACTTTATGCCGAAAACATACAACTTAATGTCTCATCAATATTAAGAGGACAGCCGCTGAAATTATCAGCAATAGTACCTGTTGTTGGTAAACTCATAGTTGAGGAACAGGATCTTAATAACTCGCTCTCCTCTCCATTATTATTGACAGCTATAAGTGATTTACTAATTACACTATTACCACAATCTGGACCAAATTCCCAGTCCCTGACTTGGCGGAAAATTACCCTTGACAATCAGCTATTGATTCTACATGGTATAACCATCTCTGATGGGCAAGAAACATTCTTTAATATTCATTTAGGCTTAAAACTACTTAATGGACAAGAACTGCAATTCACACAAGTTGAAATCAAGGGCGACCAGGGGGTTATTTTAGAAAGCTATGCTCCTGATATGATAAATCTGGGGACAGATGTTGATATTCAAGAAATCTCTCTGAAACCAGGACAACTAACTTGTTATGGACGCATTAACATTAACCCATAACCGTCTGTCTGCATCAGGATTTCATACTGGTATGTGACAATAAACCACAAATTACGAATTATAGAGTTGTTTGTAACAGTGGTAAAAGCAGCGTCACAAAATAATAAACTAAAGGAGCAGTAAAAATATAACTATCAGTCCGATCTAAAATACCACCATGGCCGGGGATTAATTGTCCAGAATCTTTCACACCCGCATCACGTTTAAGTAAAGATTCCGTTAAATCACCTAATAAACTAGCAATACCAATAATCAAACCCAATGTCAAACCAGTCATTAACCAGTAGGGAAAATGGAGAAAATAAGCACCTGTCACAGCCACAGCCAAACTAGCCGCAATACCAAAAACTGCACCTTCTACGGTTTTCCTGGGACTAATATCCGATAAACGAGTTTTACCAAAGAATTTACCAATAATATAAGCACCAATATCAGCAGCCCAAATACACAAAAATGCCAGCATAGTGGTTGTTAAACCTGTGGGTAAAGCACTAAAATTGCCTTGTCCAATATTGTCCCAATGGGATGGCCAATAACCACCTAAAGGCAGATTACTGGTAAGATCATGATTAATTTCCCGTAAGCGTACCCAGTAACTTGGTAAATAACCTACATAAAACAAACCCATAATAGAAGCGGAAATATCGGCAATTGTGGCTAGTTTAGGTTGAAAAAGTAGATAAAAACAAATCAGTGTTCCGGCTATGGGCATAATTGCATCCGCTAAACTAGGATTAAGAGTACAAATTGCCAATAAAGCTTGACTGACAAACATAGTAGTTTTTACCGCTGGTGTGATACCGCGAGAACGCACCAAATTAAAATATTCTTGTTGACCTAAAAATACAACAATAGCGATCGCTATGGTGAAATACCACCCTCCTAACAGGGTTGAAGATAGCGCCATGACAATTGCAATAATTCCGCTAAAAATTCGAGACCAGGGCATAATAGTATTTTGGATTTTGGATTTTAGATTTTGGATTGAATCCAAAACCGAAAACCGCAGAAGTTTTAATTCAAAATTCAAATTTAGTCTAATTTCTCACCACTGAGAATAAAAATGGGATCTCCAGCTACAAAAGTTTGAGAATAACCCCGTGTTTCCAAACGGTTCACCCCTGACTGGACAACTTCGATATTTCTCACTCTCAATTGAGAAAAGCTTTGAGAAATAGCATACAGACTTTCTAGATTAGCAGCTGTCGCCACCACTCGTCCAGATGTGGGTAAATATTGCCATGCAGCTTGGACAATTTCATTTATGGCTTTTCCCCCTTCAATGCAAATACGATCAGGTTGTAACTTGATTTGCTTTAAACATTCCGGGGCGCTACCTTCGATAACTGCTACGTTTTTCACTTCAAAGCGATCGCAATTGCGTTTAATCAGGTTAGCTACATCCTCATCACGTTCAATGGCAATTACCCGTCCTTGGGGACACAATAAACCCACCTCTATAGGAATTGTACCCGTTCCCGCACCAATATCCCACAAGATTGAATCTGCTTGTAGTCGCAGTTGAGAAATCAACAACAATCTTAATTCTCGCTGACTGAGGGGAATACCTGGTAAATGCTCAAATAATTCATCGGGAATCCCTGGAGTAATATAAGGCCAAAGTCGGGAAGGCATAAGCAATTAAAAATTAAAATTAACAATTAAATTAACAATTAAATTAAAATCGGGAATGGGGAAGATAATTTTGGTATTTATGCTGATGAGTGACACAAGGAGACTTTAATGGTCATGAATAGGCAAGTATTAGCCAATCGCTACGAGATTCAACAACAGTTAGGCAAAAAAGCTGGTAGAAGGACTTTCCTCGCTACTGACTTAGTAACTGGAAAATCGGTAATTGTCAAGTTACTTGCTTTTGGTGGTGATTTTGAATGGGATGATCTGAAATTATTTGAAAGGGAAGCCCAAACTTTAAAATCTTTATCACATCCTTTTATTCCCGCTTACTTAGACTATTTTGAGGTTAATTCCCCTACATATAAAGGATTTGCCCTCGTCCAGACTTATATCCCAGCCCAAACTATAGAACAATATTTACAAACTGGGAGAAAATTTACAGAAGTTGAAGTCCAAGAAATTGCCAAAGCACTTTTAGAAATTCTTATATATTTACATAACTTAAATCCGCCAGTTATCCATCGTGATATTAAGCCTAGTAATATTCTATTAGGGGAACGTTCTGGTAATAGCGTCGGTTCAGTTTATTTAATAGATTTTGGTTCAGTTCAGACTGTTGCAGCAGAAGGAGGGACAAGAACGATTGTCGGAACCTATGGTTATATGCCACAAGAACAGTTTGGAGACCGCACAGTTCCCGCTTCTGACCTTTATAGTTTAGGTGCAACCCTGATTTATTTAGTGACGGGTACTCACCCAGCAGACTTACCCCAAAAGGATTTTTGCATTCAGTTTCAGCAATTTGCTAGTATTAGTACCTATTTTACTAATTGGTTACAGAAAATCACAGAACCGAGTTTAGAAAAGCGTTTCTCTTCTGCAACTCAAGCGCTGATAGCTTTAGAACAGGGAGGGGGGGAATATACTGAAATTACAGCTTTAGCTGTTGGTAAACCAGCAGGTAGTGAAATTCAACTCACCAAAAATGAAGATTTTTTAGAAATTATTATTCCC
>LJOT01000742.1 GCA_001672075.1 Anabaena sp. CRKS33 | reverse complement strand
TTTGATATTCTCAACCCGACTTTGTAGGCTTGGTGCTAACCATCCTTCTGGACGGGTTCTATTCAAAAACCTTGGTTGTCTGTAACGAGTTTTTCTTGCGCGTCTAGAACGTCTTAATTGCCTTCTAGAAGTTAAAGCATCTCTAATTACAAAGCCTCTATGTTTTAATTCAGCAGCAAATACAACCTTGCCAGTTAAATCATTAACTAATGCCATTCCCGTGAATTTTGCACCAGGGTCAATCTTTAGCCTTAGCGACGATACTGGTGAGTCAGGACGCGATTTTTTGAGAATAATTGTGAACGGAAACTGTCTAAATATTGCTGCTTTTTTGTTTCTCAATAACTGTCTAGCTTGCGCTGAATGAATTGGATCTAGTGGTCTTTTTTTAGTGTCTAAAACAAATACTTTGGACATGAAGTCCCTCCTTGCGGGTAATGTTAGCCTAGACAAAGATTTAAAGGCTTTTTACGCTAACAGCACTGGATTAACCCAATAAGCCTGTTTAACTGTTAACCTCAGCAGCTACAAACTGGCTACGTATTTGTAGGTGAGATGACCTGAAAATCGTAGTGATTTAACACTTAGTCGGGTAAACTCTGGGCTTTAAAAGCCCCCACTTACCCTAAGGGAAGTGGTGGGTAATTTAC
>LJOT01000741.1 GCA_001672075.1 Anabaena sp. CRKS33 | reverse complement strand
TAAAAACTATTGCTATTAATCGTCCATTTCTGCAAGAAAGTGCTATTCCCAGAGAAATACAAAACGTCAGTTCTCAAGAATTACTTGAAGAAGGGGGAATGGTTTTAAATTTAGGACGTGCTTTACAACCAGGAGAAGTAGATTTAGTAACAGGTGGTCCACCTTGTCAGCCATTTAGTACCGCAGGGAAAAGAGGTTCAGTTATGGACCCTCGCGGTAGTTTATTCATGGACTTTGTTCGCATTGTTAAAGAAGTCCAACCCCGTTTTTTCTTAATGGAAAATGTCAAAGGTTTACTTTCTGCTCCACTTCGTCACAGGCCAATTAATCAACGCGGAAAAGATTACCCACCTTTAGAACCTGATGAAATGGCTGGTGCTGCTTTGAAGGTTGTATTATCAGAAATGAAGGAAATAGACTACAACGTAGTTTATAACCTTTTAGAAGCAGCAGATTATGGTGTTCCACAGAATAGAGAGCGTGTAGTATTTATTGGTTCTAGAGATGATGAAGTCGCTACATTTCCTATTCCCAAATATTGTAAAGATGGCAAAATTTTACCTAAATGGCGGACTTTAGGAGATGCTATCACAGATTTAATTGATACAGAACGAGAATTTATGGCTTATCCAGAAAGTCGCTTAAAATAT
>LJOT01000423.1 GCA_001672075.1 Anabaena sp. CRKS33 | reverse complement strand
TCAATTCTGCTGGCCTTTTTATCTCACCCAAAAACGCAACAACAAACCAAAAATCTCACAATCACATCCTGTTAATCCTTAAATCCTGGATATCCTGATATGGCTACGCCACGCTTCGCTATCAGACAAAATATTATTGTTGTAATTTTCTAATTCTATTCAAAGCATCTTGATAATCTTCATCTTTACCCTGTTGTTGATATAATTTGGCTGCTTGCTGAAAATCATCTATTGCTCCTTGCTTATCTCCTAAATCATCACGGACATTTCCCCGGTTGTAGTAGGCGTTGGCTAAGTTAGGATTAATCTTGATAGCTTGGTTGAAATCATCTATTGCTCCTTGCTTATCTCCTAATTCAGAACGGACAATTCCCCGGTTGTTGTAGGCTAGGGCTAAGTTAGGATTAATCTTGATAGCTTGGTTGAAATCATCTATTGCTCCTTGCTTATCTCCTAATTCAGAACGGACACCTCCCCGGTTGCTGTAGGCTAGGGCTAAGTTAGGATTAATCTTGATAGCTAGGTTGTAATCATCTATTGCTCCTTGCTTATCTCCTAATTCATTACGGACAATTCCCCGGTTGTTGTAGGCTTGGGCATAGTTAGGATTAATCTTGATAGCTTGGTTGTAATCATCTATTGCTCCTTGCTTATCTCCTAATTCATTACGGACAATTCCCCGGTTGTTGTAGGCTTTGGCATAGTTAGGATTAATCTTGATAGCTTGGTTGTAATCATCTATTGCTCCTGGCTTATCTCCTAATTCATTACGGACAATTCCCCGGTTGTTGTAGGCTTGGGCAAGGTTAGGATTAATCTTGATAGCTAGGTTGTAATCATCTATTGCTCCTGGCTTATCTCCTAAATCATCACGGACATTTCCCCGGTTGTTGTAGGCTTGGGCATCGTTAGGATTAATCTTGATAGCTTGGTTGTAATCATCTATTGCTCCTGGCTTATCTCCTAATTCAGCACGGACAAGTCCCCGGTTGGTGTAAAATCCTGCACGGGGACTGAGTTCAATGGCTTTATTTATCGCCGCTGCTGCTTCTTTATATCTTTTTAAATCACTTAAAACTGCCGACTTCTGATTATACAAATTAGGATTATTGGGCTGGAGTTGAATGGCTTGATTTATGGCTGCTAAGGCTTTATCCAGTTGGTTTGAATATCCATAGACTGCACTTAAATAAAGCCAAGCAGGAACAAAATCAGGTTGAGACTTCACCGCTTGCTGTAATGCAGTTATAGTCTCTGGAACTTTTCCACTTGAACCTAAAGCCAAACCCTTACCATAATAAGCCAGGTGAATAAACTTTGGTTTCTGCTTAATTGCTGCGTCAAAAGCCTGTATTGCTTCCGAATAACGACGTAACCGCCACAGTTGATTTCCTCTTTCTAACCATTGACTGGCGGTAGTATTGCCTTGGGAAACATCTACTGATAAAATCGCTGTTTTAATAGTCCTAACTTTCTGTTGATTTAGTTCTGGTGTTGGGGTGGTTTCTACCTTTTGTGCTTGGGTATTCAGTCGGGTAGCTAATGCCAAAAATGTACTCACCGGAATACCCAAACTATTACCTAATTGGATAGTTTCTTTACTACTACTATTATTATCAATAGCAGCTTGTCCCTCAGTTCTGCCATGAATACCAATTACCCGCCCTTGGGAATCTAAAACAGGTCCCCCACTCATACCGCCAAAGGTGATACTACTATAAACTAATTCATATCCTCCTGTTAAAGAAACTGCTGCTTGGGCTTTACTCAAACTGTTACTGATAAAATCTGATTGGGTAGTGGCTAATAATCCTTGTTCCTGACTATAAATCTGTCCCAATGTGAACCGCCAAGGTGATTTTTCTCCTAACCTGGGATAACCCGCTGTGAACATATATTCATCATCTTTTATGGGATAATTTGCTAAAGTCGCAACTTGATAATTTTCCCGACTGGTGAATTTAACTACTGCTAAATCTACGCCTTCTTCTAATTTAATCGTGCTTGGTTCTACAGGATATTGTTTACCATTTACTGTGAGGATTTTATAGGTATTTGGCTCACATTTTCCCGGTTTATCTGGTGGTTTACAAACTACATGAGCAGCAGTTAACACGGTGTAAATATCTCCTTGTTTAGCGATAATAATTCCTGAACCATTAGCACCGCTACTACTATCAATTCTGACGGTAATTTGTTTAGCTTTTGCTTCTAATTCTCCTAACCACCCTGTTAATGGTACTTCGGCTATTTGCTGTTTAATATCTGGTATAGGTAAATTATAAGCGGTGAGAACTTCTGGTCTTACCTGAGCTAAAACGGTTTTAATAGGTATTCCCCAACTCAGTTTTCTAAATTCCTGAATTTCTGTATTTGTGGGGCGTTTTCCGTTGGTATAAACATAACCAGAATTGACTAAAGGATAGGAACTAATGCCAT
>LJOT01000138.1 GCA_001672075.1 Anabaena sp. CRKS33 | reverse complement strand
AAACTTAAAACAACTGTATGAACAAGATTATTTATTGTGGTTAGAGGAGAATGTTAGATTATTGAGCGATCGCCAATTACAAGAGATAGATTATGATCAGGAGAACTAATTATTTATCGTCCTGACGGAGAAAGGTTTTTAACTCCTGTACAATTAAAAAGAGAGTTAAAAGCACAGCGTGAATATATTGATATAAAACGTCAACGTGCTAATGAAGCAGAAGCTAAACTATCTATATTAGCTCATTAGCTCAAAAGTTAAGAGAGTTAAATATTGATTCTGATACCTGAAAGTTTATAACTAATGATCAGTAATTATGATATAATCTCTGAAAATACGCCATTAACTCTAAATATTCAGTAGAAAGTTTGATGAAAGTATTATTATATATCTTTATATATCTCTAAAATTAGGACGTGCGTTTTATTACCTATTAATATTTCCGTTTTACCTAAAACTAAAAAACTTTGTACCTCATGGGCATAGGAACTGCTATCTTAGTAAGATGAGAAAAATGTACAATCTGTCAAGATTTATTTTAAGCAAAACCAAATTTACTTAGGTAAGTCTTATATGAATTAAAAATTCCTCAGTAAAGTCAAAACTTGTGGTTTTTGCGTTTGTGGTAGTTCCCATATCTATGAACCAAACTAGGCTGTTTCATTGTCTAACTCACACTTTTAAGTATCGTAATTTATTTTTAACATTTTGAATGATGATTGAAAACAATAACCCTGAAATTAATGTCGATGAGTTAATGGAGAAGATTCGTCAAGAGATCCTTAGTCGTCAAGGTTATTCTTCTGGCGCAAGTATAAATAATAACGATGCAGATACATCAGATTTCACTTCAAATATTAGCTCAAGGATGGGCTATATTGAATCTTTACTAAAAAATGCCGAATCTAGAGCTTATATTCGGACTAAATGGCCTGAAAAACTGGATCGCTTTCCCTTTAATTTAATATCGAAATTACAAACATTGATTCTAAAAGGCATCAACTTTTTATTTAAAGACCAAAGAGAAGTTAACTTCAATTTGATCCTTTCTTTAAAAGAATGTCTAATGATTAATCACCATCTAACAGCGGAAATTAAAACTTTAAAGTCACAAATAGATGATTGTCTAATTACCGGGGATACTCATTTTCAAGGAATAAATGAACGTCTGAATATTCTAGACAATAGTGTTCAAAAATTTGGTAAACAAATAGTTGCTGTAGATAATCGTTTTCAAGGAGTAAACGATCATTTGAATATTGTAGATAATAGTATTCAAGAAATTGAGCAACAAATAACTGCTGTAGATACTGGCTTTCAAGGAGTAAACGATCATTTGAATATTGTAGATAATAGTATTCAAGAACTTGGTAAACAAATAGTTGCTGTAGATACTCGGTTTCAAGGGATGAATGAGCGTCATTTTCGCAATGATAGTTACCTCAAAAATGATTTAATGCAGCAGAAGCGATTGATATCCTTATTTTTAGAAGAAGCGCGACAACGATTACCAGAACCTTTTAATCAAGAACAACTGCAAACCTTTGTCAGTGAAGATGAACATCTACTGGACGCTTTCTACCTTGCTTTTGAAGACCATTTTAGAGGTACTCGTGAAGATGTTTTCAACAAATTAAAAGTATATTTGCCCTTGATTGAAAAAGCAAATGTTGGTACACCAGACGCACCTATTTTAGATGTAGGGTGTGGAAGGGGTGAGTGGTTGGAATTACTAAAGGAATCGGGATATACCGCTAGAGGTTTAGATATCAACAGAGTCATGATAGAGCAATGTCAAGCCAGAGGTTTGGAGGTAATAGCGGGGGATGTGATTGACTATTTGGAATCTTTACCAGAAAATAGTTTGGGTGCTGTAACGGGATTTCATATTATAGAACATCTGCCATTTAAGATGTTGATGAGGTTATTTTCTGAAACAGTTAGGGTGATCAAACCCCAAGGATTAGTTATTTTTGAAACTCCAAATCCAGATAACGTATTAGTCGGAAGTAACACTTTTTATCTAGATCCAACTCATATTAATCCATTACCTAGCGCAACAGTCAAGTTTATGGCTGAAACCTTTGGTTTATACAATACTCAAATCATCACACTGCATCCCTATCCAGAAAATGCGAAAATGAATGGTCAAGGTGTAGCTGAACGCTTTAACGATCTTTTCTATGGTCCACAGGATTATGCTTTGGTAGGGTATAAACATGAGTAAATATAAGATTGCAGTGGTAGTACCACGCATGATCACCGGGGAGATTGGAGGAGCAGAAAGATTTTTTGCAGGTCTTATAAATTCTTTGAATACTCCAACTACATCTGCGAATCTTGTTGAAGTTTTGGTTGATGAATCCAGTTTTGAGACAATACAAGAATCATATTTACGTTGCTACGATTTAGATGTTTCTGATTACGATGCAGTAATTTCTACGAAAGCTCCTACTTTTTTGGTGCGTCATCCTAACCATATATGCTATCTCGTTCATACTATTCGAGTATTTTATGATATGTTTGAACAAGAGTTTGGTGATGGTAATCAAATTCTCAAAACTCAAAGGGATACTATTCAAAAACTAGATACAGGAGCATTAAGTTCACCAAGAACTAAGAAAGTTTTTACAATTGGTAACGAAGTCAGTCAAAGACTACTTAAATGGAATGGTATTAAAAGCGAGGTTTTGCATCCAGCATTAGTATTGAATAATTTCCATGAAGGTAACTATGAATATATATTCATGCCAGGAAGGTTACATCGTTGGAAGCGAGTAGATTTAGTAATTAAAGCCATGCGTCATCTTCAGTATCCTATTTGTCTGAAGATTGTCGGTACTGGTGAACAGGAGGAAGAATTACGCACACTTAGTGCTACAGATGAGCGGATACAATTTTTAAGTAGAGTTTCGGATGAGGAACTTTTAGATTTGTATGCAAATGCTTTAGTCATACCATTTGTACCGATACGAGAAGATTATGGCTACGTCACTTTAGAGGCTTTTGCTCATACAAAACCAGTAATTAGTTGTCACGATTCTGGAGAATGCTTACAGTTCGTTAAAAATGGGATTAATGGTTTTGTGGTTGATCCTCAAGCAAAGGAAATTGCTAAAGCCATAGAATATTTTATCAATGACCCCGAACAAGCAAAAGTCATGGGGAAAAGAGGAAGGCTTGACATAAGTCACATTAATTGGTCAAATATATCTCAGAGATTATTGGGTGTTCTGCGAGAGTGAAGTTAATAAAAATGAACGAAAAACAAATCTTTCAAGTTACTGTCTTAGATATGCAGCCCATAGATCCACCTATTGGGGGGGGTAGACTGCGGTTACTAGGCTTATATCATGGTATGGGTGAGTATCTTCCTACTACATATATAGGATCTTATGATTGGCCGGGAGAAAATTATCGGCATCATCGGTTGAGTAAAACTTTAGAAGAAATTGATATTCCTCTGAGTGAACAACACTTTTATGAGTGTGCTGAATGGCAGTCACGCTTAGGTGGTAAAACTATTATAGATTCTTGCTTTAATTTGCTAGGCCATCATTCCAGTCAATTTGTGGAAACAGCTAGAAGCAAAGTAGCTGAATCAGATATTGTCATTTTTTCTCATCCTTGGGTATACCCATTAGTAAAAGACCTGTTAAGATCACGTCCCCAACTTGTGGTTTACGACTCCCATAACGTTGAGGGTTTATTAAGAACCAGTTTATTAGATGATGGTAATTTCGGAACTGAAATTGCGAAAAATGTAGTGAGGATAGAATACGAACTTTGCAACAATTGTGATTTAATTCTTGCCTGTTCCCATGAAGATAGAGAACTATTTCATAAACTCTATAATATTCCATTTAGTAAAATATCCATTGTTCCCAATGGTGTATTTACTGATAAAATTCAAAATTTAAGTGACAGCAAACGGGGAACAGCCAGAAAAAAATTAAATATAGGGAATAGTCCACTTGTGATTTTTATGGGTAGTTCTTATGTACCCAATACTGAAGCCGCAAGATTTATTATTGATAAATTAGCACGGGAAATGCCTGATGTTAAGTTTGCTATTTGTGGTGGTGTGGGCGATCAATTTAGTCAAGAGGAACTGAGTGAAAAAAACATTACTAATGTAATCTTAACAGGTTTTTTGAAAGAAAGTGAAAAACTTGACTATTTAGCTGCATCTGATTTAGCCATTAACCCAATGTTTTCAGGGTCAGGTACAAATATCAAGATGTTTGATTTTATGGCTGCTGGCTTACCAGTAATATCAACACCAATTGGAGCTAGAGGTATATTTCAAGGATCAGAAACAGCCATCCATATCTGCACAGCAGAAGAGTTTACCAGTAGTATCCAACAAGTTATTAATGATAAAAACTATAATCAGGTTCTTGGTAAGTCAGCTAGAAGCTTAGTAGAAAGAAAGTATGCTTGGCAAAGAATATCCAATAATTTAGGGCTGTTGCTTCATAGAAATAGACTCAAGCTAAGTGATAATATACCATTTTTTAGTGTGATTATTCCTACCTATGAAAGACATGATAAATTAGAAATTTTACTAGATTGTTTACAAAAGCAGACTTTCCAAGAGTTTGAAATTATTATAGTTGATCAAAGTAAAAAATCATGGACACAAACAGAAAAATATTCTAATTTAGACATCACTTATATCCATAGTGATATTAAGGGAGCAGTAATAGCTAGAAATAGAGCATCTTATTATGCTAGAGGAAAAGTTTTAGCCTTTACTGATGATGATTGTCAACCAAAGCCCGATTGGTTAGAAAATAGCATAACATACTTTCAAAATAACGATGTAGTTGGCGTAGAAGGACTAATTATTTCCGACAAACTCAAAGATGATAATTACCGGTCTGTAACCAATGTAGGGTTTGAAGGTATCGGTTTTATGACTGCGAATTTGCTAGTTAGACGAGAAGTATTTATGGCTGTTGATGGATTTGATGAATCTTTTGACAATCCACATTTTCGTGAAGATACCGATTTAGGTTGGAGAATTTGCCAGCATGGACAAGTTATTTTTGCTGAAGACGTTTGTGTTTTTCACCCTCCTCATCTTCGTACTGATCAAGGTGAAAGTATCGAGGAAAGAAACCAGTTTTTTGAGAAAGATGTTTTGTTAATGCAAAAACATCCAGAACGTTACCGAGAACTATTTTTTATGGAGTCTCACTACAAAAATACTCCAGGATTTCGGGAAAACTTTATCAGAGGAATTAAGAAATATAATGTAGAAGTTGACAAATTTTATTTAGATATTTTAGCAGTTGATGATGCAATGATGAAATTTGAAACCCAGTTTAGCGAGACTATACCTGACTTATTTTCTGGTAATAGAAAAAATTTAAATTCATTAAGAATCAACAACATTGAGAAAGAGAAGGAAGAAGTTTCTCAAGATCAGGATATTGCTTTGGTAGAACAAATTCTTTTACATTCTCAAATTAGTTCCTTATTATCAACAAATATCCCACAAACCATTCAGGCACATTTGAAATCTGCCGAAATTTTGTTAAATAAAGTCAAAGATATAGTTGGTAGCCAGAGTCATGGCGACTATTTTAAAGCGTCAGTTCCTAGATATTTGCATTACTTGGCGGCTGCAATGACACTAAAAAAGAAGTCAAGAATTTTAGATGTTGGTTCTGCTCCTGGACATATTGGTATTGGCTTGCACTTACTCGGTATGAAGGTTGTTGGTGTCAATTTAAATGAAGCCTGGCGTGAGACATATCCTTCCCTTGACTGGGTAGAAAAGTTAGGTGTCATAGAACGTAATCTTGAGCAAGAAATTCTTCCTTATGATGATAATGTTTTCGATGCAGTATACTTCACCGAAGTTTTAGAACATATAGCAATAAAGAATCCGGTAGAAATATTATCAGATTTAAGAAGAGTATTAAAGACAGATGGTTTATTGATTTTATCAACACCAAATATATGCAATATTTCTAATATATATGCACTGTTGAATGAATTTAATATTTTTTGGCAGCCTGAAATATTTTATGGTAGTTTAGATAGGCATAATCGTGAATATACCCCAAAAGAAGTTTACAATCTTGTAGAAAAATCTGGTTTTAAGGATATCCAAATCTACGGGATTAACAGTTATTGTAACTGGCGTTCTGGTACAGATGATTATCCTTATAAAATAATTAATGCACTTGGGGATAATCATCCGTTATTAAGAAATACAATTATTGTTTTAGCTAAAAAATGAAAAAAATGATGTATAGCATATTGCAGCTAAACTAATTATACCCTTAACCCATCCACTACGCTTTTATCTCCTCCCTAAAAACCTACAGATTTAGAGTTGAGTTTATGGGTGATTTTATCTGAGTCAGGTACACCCTTACTGGCCAAGATGCCTGTAAGCTGTTGAAAATGTTACTTGTATATTGCTTACAAGTAAAACTTTTGTGGGTTGGGCAGGATGCCCAATATGCAAATTAAAGGTTTTTAGCTTATTTCAATGGTTTTATTACTCATATTTGCACCTTATAGCCTCCATTTTCTCCAATGTAAGTGGTGTAAAAAAAAACACAGATTTGCCATTCAGCAAATAATCAGCTATAAAGAAATATTTAAAATTCTTATAAAATTTTTCTAAAAAAATAGGGTGTTTTAATTGACAAAATATGGATATGTAGTTTACAATCTCACCCAAGTAGCTTTCTAAATGATTTCTTTAAATAAAATCATATTGTCGAAATTAATAGGAAGCATGACGCGCTAATACGGTTTTATAAGCAATTTATTTCATGGAGTGAACGTGAGACTATGACAGTAGCAAACATTAATTCAATCCAGGGTCTTTTCATTACCCTCCTGAAAGGTCCAGCAAGTACCAAAGAGTTAGCTGATTTGACTTCTCAGTTGAAAAACGGTGTCACTATAACCAAAATCGCCACAGACCTAATTGATTCTCCAAAAGGGAAAGAACTAGTTGGCAACTTAAGTAGTGCTGATTTGATAGACTACATTTACAGTAGTGCTTTCGGTCGAGTTCCTGACAGCGCTGGTAAGGAATTCTGGAAGGGAAAATTAGGAACAACACCAACCTCAACCACAAAAGCCACTGTGGTTGTTGATATAATTAACTTTGCCAGCGCTGCTGATAAAGCAGTTTTCAATGATAAGGTTGATGTAGCTAAAGAAACCACTCATGAGTTGGTAGTTCAAGAACTTTATGTTACCCTTTTGGGACGCGCAGCCGACATAGAAGGTCGAGCCTATTGGGTAGAACTGTTGAATGGTGGTGTATCCGTCGCCAATGTCGCCAAAGAAATTATAGCTTCCCCAGAAGCTCAGGATAAATATGCGGGTTTAATAAACAGTCAATTTGTTGAGAAACTTTATAGTAATGCCTTCGGTCGGGCAACAGACAAGGAAGGTTTAGATTACTGGGTTGGGAGACTAAATAGTTCAACAAGAGCAGCAGTAACACTAGAGATTCTGGGCGCTGCTAGTAATGAAGATAGACAAACTTTGAAGAATAAGGTGGATGTTGCTCAGGGAATTACTGACAACTTTGAAACACAGTTTGCTTTAACTAAGGAAACTGACAACCTTATGGGTACAAATGGCAAGGACTTGTTCATAGGCGACAATGGTAACCAATTCTTTGCCACTGTTCAAGCAGGGGATAAAATTGACGGGGGCGCTGGTATTGATACCTTGAAATACTATTACGCCAATCAAGTATTGCCTACTCTTCTCAATGTTGAAAAGGTAGAGTTGATTAATTTAGGGACTACTAATAATATTGACTTCAGCCCCCTTGCTGGTTCGAGTCTGGAGGAAGTCACTCTCAAATTTAACCCACAATTAACGTTCACTACCATCGCTGGACTACGAGATATTAAGCTTGGTATTGACAATGTTAACAATAATGGTTTCATTGTTGGTAATTTTGGTAATGGAACAACTGCAAGTGTTTCCCTGACAGATTCTACACTGAGTCAACTCACCATTGAAGGTACTAAAGTCACTACCATTAACCTTGATCTTGTAAGTGAGTTTACAGACGGGGTTAATAAGATTGACATCCTAACTATTCCACTATCTTCTAATGCTACCGGAGGAACACTGAATATTACTGGAGATGCTGGACTAGGTGGAACAGACATTAATAATCCCAACAGTTCTACAGTAGTAGGGTCAAATCCTAATGCAGTAACAACTGTAAATGCGAAAGAAAACACTGGTGGTGTGAAATTGTCCTTTCAGGGTGTAGGTAAGGTTAATTTCACAGGCGGTAAGGGTGATGATAGTGTTGGGTTTGGATTCGCGGCATTTGACGATAAAAGTATAGTTGACGGTGGTGAAGGCAAGGATACATTGCGACTGACTAGTGTTGGTAACATTAATACTACTACAGATGCCGCACTTGCTGCTATCAACGGTATTAAAAACGTTGAGGTCTTAGGCTTTGACACTCCTTTCTCCACAGTCACAGTTGATGCAGCTAAGATTACTGCCGTTAAAGAGTATGATTTACTAGCCGATACTGTCAATCTCAGTGGTGCAGCTACAGGTAACAAATTCACCTTGAATAAGACTCTAGACAACGATGTTGCTTTAAACTTGACAGGAAAGGGTCAAAGTGTAGATCTAACATTGAAAGGAAAAGTTCAAACCCTGACTCTAGACTCTAGCAAGGTTACTGACACTGGGACTGAGAAAAATGAAATCACCAAACTGACCACAGATTTTGCTGGGTTAACTGGGACTCCTGGGACTTCTGCATTAACAGTTAATATCACAGGTGACAAAGACCTGAAAATTGCCGCCCCCGTCCTCCCAAGCAACGCAGTCAAAGGGGTTACTATTGATGCAACCGGATTTAATGCAAAACTAGAGGCTACTGGTACTGATAAAGACGACACCTTCACAGGTGGTACTGTTGATAACACCTTCATTGGACTTAGTGGTAATAACACCTTCACTGCTGGTGCCGGCAAGAATAACTTTACAGGTGGTAAGGATAAGGACACCTTTATCTTTGGTTTTGCCAACTTCAACACTAGTGTTACTGACATTGATAAGGTTGATGGCGGTGACGGCATAGATACGGTGAGATTTACTGATGCTAACATTAATGCTACTACAGATGCCGCACTTGCTGCTATCAACGGTATTAAAAACGTTGAGGTCTTAGGCTTTGGAGAAACAGGCAATGCAGTAAATGCTGTGACAGTTGATGCAACTAAGATTACTGCTGTTAAAGAGTATGATTTACTAGCCGATACTGTCACTCTCAGTGGTGCAGCTACAGGTAACAAATTCACCTTGAATAAGACTCTAGACAACGATGTTGATTTAAACTTGATAGGAAAGGGTCAAAGTGTAGATCTAACATTGAAAGGAAATGTTCAAGGAAATGTTCAAACCCTGAATCTAAGCTCTAACGCGGGTACTGACACTGGGACTGAGAAAAATGAAATCACCAAACTGACCACAGATTTTGCTGGGTTAGTTGTTCCGGCTCCGATTCCTGCATTAACAATCAATATCACAG
Source organism: Anabaena sp. CRKS33 (assembly GCA_001672075.1). Classification (GTDB taxonomy): domain Bacteria; phylum Cyanobacteriota; class Cyanobacteriia; order Cyanobacteriales; family Nostocaceae; genus Dolichospermum. The sequence goes on along the minus strand of LJOT01000138.1, from coordinate 1,418 downwards.
GTAGCAAAGAACTGAAAATCGCCTCCCCCGTCCTCCCAAGCAACGCAGTCAAAGGAGTTACTATTGATGCAACCAACTTTACTGCAAAACTAGAGGCTACTGGTACTGATAAAGACGACACCTTCACAGGTGGTACTGTTGATAACACCTTCATTGGACTTAGTGGTACTAACACCTTCACTGCGGGTGCCGGCAAGAATAACTTTACAGGTGGTAAGGATAAGGACACCTTTATCTTTGGTTTTGCCAACTTCAACACTAATGTTACTGACATTGATAAAGTTGATGGCGGTGACGGCATAGATACATTGCAGTTCACAGGTGCTGTAACCGTAACTACAACTGATAACGCCAAAATTATCAACGATAATGCCAAACTTATTGAAGTGTTAAGTTTGAACAATGGCACAGTAGATGTTGCGAAGATTACTGCTGTTAAAGATTATGAAATTAGTGGTGGTGCTGCTGCTAACGTCACTGTCATTGGTGCAACGGAAAATAATAAGTTCACTGTATTGACCAACGGTAGCACTGTGGATATTAGCGGGAACGCACAGAAAGTTGATTTGACATTAAAGGGTGCAGGAGTTACAAACCTAAATTTGAAATCCACCAAGGGGAATGTTGCTGATCCTGTTGGAGATAATACAGTAACTCAACTCAAAGCGGATGGTGACCTGACTTTGACAATTGTGACTGGTGGTGCTAATAAAGATAGAGATCTCGTACTGGCAGCCCCAACCCTCAAGCAAGGTTCAGTCTTTAATCTTGATGCAACCACCTTTACTGCCAAGTTAACTGCTATCGGTGGTGCTGGTGATGACACTTTAACAGGTGGTGCTGGTAATGACACTTTAACAGGTGGTACTGGTGATGACAGCTTAACAGGTGGTGCTGGTAGTGACAGCTTAACAGGTGGCGCTGGTAAGGACATCTTCCGCTATACCGCATTGACCGATTCTAATGCAGGTAATTTAACAGCTGGAAACTTAAGCTTCGATACTATCACTGACTTCACCAAAGGACAGGATAAAATCAGCGTTGTTGGACTAGGATTTAATCCTGCTACTGCTTTAGTTAATGCACAAGCAGCAGTTAACGCAACAAATCAAACAGAAATTAACGCTGCGGTTTTAGCCGCAGCCGCTGGTGCAATTGGTGTGAGTAAATTAGGTACATTTGTTTTAGGAGGTAGCACATATATCCTTGGTAATGACGCTGCTGCTGCAATTAGTGGAAATGACCTACTGGTTAAACTTACTGGTAACTTCAGTGGTGACTCAATTCTGGCTACTACAGACTTTATATATGCTTAATTGCAGGCTAGGGAGTGGTTGTTAAATACAATCACTACCATCACGCAAAGGATATCTTTTCCATAATTTTCTGTAGGGGGCATAATACTTTTATGCCCTTTT
>LJOT01000740.1 GCA_001672075.1 Anabaena sp. CRKS33 | reverse complement strand
TCTTTTCCCTTCTTAACCCCTCCGCCTTTGGCGGAAAAAAATTTTTTTCATAAGTCGAGGTATTTGCTTAACTATATCACACAAATTAGGAAAGTGTCAAGATTCTCAATATCCCCGACTTCTTTGAGAATTCGGGGATCTGAAGATTAACATTTGTATCTAATATATTTTCAAGCTCATATTTTCTTGTACACTGTTTGGTGATACCGACTGCTTCGTGGCGGTTCTTGGAACAACAATACTAGGAACTGTCGGTCTGCGAATCGCAATAGGAATTCGCGCGACAATCGTAACAACAACTACGGTTTTCGGGTCGTGTCTTCGTTCAGCACTCTTTACAGTCAGAACTGGTAAATGGGAATTTATCGGGCGTATATAAAGAGTCCAAACCTAACCCAGCGATAGAAGCAATTCCGTCCGAATATAAAACCGAGTCGGGTAGCTTGGTAGGGTAAAACCGAAAATTTGCTCGACTCTCAAATATGTTTTAAACAATGTCCGATTTATCTATCATTCAGAAAACATACGATTTAATTAAATGGTATGTACCGATTATCAATCGTTTACCAAAAAATCATAAGTTCTTATTGGGAGATAGAATCACGACAGGCTTATATGATATTTTAGATGGGTTGCTAACTGCCCGTTATAGTT
>LJOT01000137.1 GCA_001672075.1 Anabaena sp. CRKS33 | reverse complement strand
TGGTGTTACTTTGACCAGACAATGTGTCCGACGCTACGTAGATGTTTTTAATAAGCGAACTGATCCCAGAGGTAAAACTTACTACTGGTTAACTGGAGAAGTTATAGAAAATGTAGAACCCCCCCTAGAGTTAAATTTACCAAAGGACATCCCTCTTGATATTCATGCCATTGAAAAGAATTATATTAGCATTACGCCTTTACAGTATAATTTGACCTATGGCTATGGACTGAATCAGCTATCTACATGGGAATTTAACCCCTAACTTTACAAACTTTTACACATATTTGATATTTGTTAGAAACACATTTTCAAAAATTAAATGTGTATTTCCTAGAACCTTTGTAGAAACGTGACCCTAAAATGTTATTTTTAGCCATTTTACCCATTTCAGGTTTATTCTAGTGCAAAAATTGGCATGGGGATAAAGTATTGGGTATTTTAATAACAAGTATTTTAATAACAATCTAAACTCAAACTAAATCCCGGTAAGATATCTTCTCCTAATAATTCTGTAGGTAGATTTCGCAATTCTACATCTTTTCCTAAACGATAAATTTCTACTTCTTGCTGTTGAGGATTGATTAACCATGCCAGTTTTACTCCTGCATCCATATATTCTTGCATTTTCTGATGCAGAGTTTTTAAATCGTCTGTTGCTGACCTTAATTCAATGACAAAATCTGGTGCAATGGGGGGAAATTTGCGTTTTTGTTCAGGAGTGAGTGTTTGCCAACGTTCTTTTTTAATCCAAGCTGCATCGGGAGAACGATCGCCACCATTTGGTAATTTAAATATAGTAGAAGAACTAAAAGTGTAACCGAGTCCTGTTTGCCGATTCCAAACACCTAAATCAATAATCAAATCTGCTTCTCGATTACCGCTTTCTCCTCCCACTGGTGGCATAATAATTAATTCTCCGGTAGATGTGCGTTCAAGTTTTAAATCGCCGTTTTTTTGACATAGTTGATAAAACTGTTCATCGCTAAAATTAACTGTATTTAAATTTAGTTTAAAAGCACTGATTACCATACAAATAACCTGATTATTGATTGTAATATTCATATTTTCCAGACCCCCGACTTCATCAAGAAGTCGGGAATCTCAACACTTGATTTCAGGATAACAGAAATTAACCGAAATGTTTGATAATTGCGTCGGCAAATTCAGAACATTTTAAAGGTTGTACAGGTGGTTCAATTAACCGCGCTAAGTCATAAGTAACTTGACCATTGGCGATCGCATCACCTAATCCTTTTTTAATCAAATCTGCGGCGGCTTGCCAACCCATATATTCTAACATCATCACACCGGAAAGAATCACAGAACCGGGGTTAATTTTATCTAACCCAGCGTGTTTTGGTGCTGTACCGTGAGTGGCTTCAAAAATCGCGCAGGAATCGCCAATATTTGCCCCTGGACCCATGCCTAAACCGCCAACAATGGCAGCGGCAGCATCAGATAAATAATCACCGTTCAGGTTCATTGTAGCCAGAATAGAATACTCATCTGGACGAGTTTGAATTTGTTGAAAGATACTATCAGCAATGCGGTCATTGACCATGATTTTCTCTTGCCATTTGCCATGGCCGTGGCTGTCCCAAATTCTATTGAGAACTGTTTCTACTTCTTTGACAATTTGGGCTTTTTTCTCTGGGGTTAAAGCATCAAAACCAGGATCAATTTCCCGGGCGTTTTCTTCTGAGGAAATATTGGGATTTTTCTCTTTATTTCCTAATATCCAAGATTCCCGTTCTGTAACTGTTTCTTGACGAAATTCCGTAGTTGCCAGTTCATAACCCCAATCACGAAAAGCACCCTCGGTATATTTCATAATATTACCTTTATGTACCAAAGTGACTTGTTGCTTATCTTTAGGCAATAACAAAGCGTGTTTAATCGCCCGCCTAACTAAACGCTGAGAACCAGTTTTACTGATAGGCTTGATACCGATACCAGCATCTAAGGGAATTTGCTTTTTACCGTGTTCTGGGGTAGCGGGTATCAATTCTTCATTAAGGATTTTAATGAGGCGACTCCCTATTTCACTACCTTGTTTCCACTCAATTCCCAAATAAATATCTTCCGTATTTTCCCGATAAACAATCACATCCAACTTTTCAGGAGTTTTGTGGGGAGAAGGAGTACCAGCGTAATAACGACAAGGACGCACGCAAGTATACAGATCAAAGATTTGGCGTAATGCGACATTTAAAGACCGAATTCCCCCACCAACGGGAGTAGTCAAAGGTCCTTTAATCGCTACACCATATTCTTTAATAGCCGTTAATGTATCCTGGGGTAAATATTGATAAGTACCGTATAAATCACAGGCTTCATCACCAGCATAAACCTTAAACCAGCTAATTTTTCTTGTGCCATTATATGCTTTTGCGACTGCGGCATCCAGGACTTTTTCTGTCGCCGGCCAAATATCTATACCCGTACCATCACCGCGAATAAATGGGATAATGGGATTTTCAGGAACAACTGGTTCACCGTTTTTGAAGGTAATTTTTGCGCCGGTGGTGGGAGGAGTAATCTTTTCGTACATAGTTAACAAATTCCAAATAGAAGAAGTTCACCAACTTAGAAGTCAGGAGTATTTATTCTGTCACTCCTGGATCATGTAACTCCTTAGCTGATAAAGTATTGTGGACTAGGATTTCACTAAAGCCACCGGAGGTGATTTTTTCAGATACACATTCCGGGGTTTTCCAACTTTCCCCAAGATTTGGAGTAAACTACTTTTCGCTATTTGTGCTTCATTTTGTAGAATAACCGATAGCAATAGATAGTTTATTCACGCTCACGCTAACACGAGTAACGGCATGACAGACCCAATGATTGTATCAGGCACTACAAATGATCTTGACTCCCTCCGCCAAAAGTTAATCGCTGGGTCCGAAAAAGTCCAACAACAAATCATCCCGCAGTTAGCTGACTTGGGTAATGATGGGTTAGAGGTATTGAAGGAATTTTTGCTGAAACGTCGTGACCACCCAGCAACTTGGATTGATGGCCAAGTCTACCAAGTCATTTACAATACTGATGCACCAACAAGTCAGGAATTTCTACAAACTAACTTTCCTGAAGGAATTGTACCTCTAAAATCGGACCGTGGGATCAGTTACAATTCTTTGCAAAAGCTACTTGTAAATCAAGATTTTCAAGCAGCAGACCTCTTGACAATTCAGAAGATGTGTGAAGCAGCAGGTTCTCAAGCAGTAAAAAGAAAATGGCTATACTTCACAGAAGTCGAAAGTTTACCAATTCAAGACCTACGCACCATTAATCAACTTTGGGTAGTTCACTCACAAGGTAAATTCGGCTTTTCCGTACAACGAGAAATTTGGTTAGGTTTAAATAAAAATTGGGTTAACCTCTGGCCGAAAATCGGCTGGAAGAATGGTAATAACTGGACAAGATACCCCAACGGATTTACCTGGAATTTAAGCGCCCCTAGAGGTCATCTACCCCTCTCTAATCAATTGCGTGGCGTGCGGGTGATGTCTTCCTTATTGTGTCATCCGGCTTGGAATAAGACTGAATAATTTTCTCACTCACAAGACGCGGAGGCGCAAAGAGATAAAGAGAATATAATTATGATGATTAATTCTTAAATATTCTCTCAATATGGGGGATATATTCAATAATTTTTCATCATTTTCTAATTTGGTTAGATATTTAATAAGTTTTGAGTAGGTTGGGTTGAGTTAACGAAACCCAACATTTATTATCTTTATCTTATTAGCATTTTTTATTGTTTATTTAACCATCCTTCTAAATTAGAGATTCTACTAAAATAATTAATTCCCAAATTAGCTAATACCTGTTGAATATTAGTATTACCAAATTCCTTAGTATTCTCACTAAAAAAAACTTTATCTGTTGATAAATTATTTTCAGCATGAGCTAAAATAACCTGTAAAATAAAATCATCTCTTCTTTGATTTTTCCCAAGTAGCAAAGGATTATTTAAAGTAGCTTCTAACATTTTAATGCTTGGTTCAATTAATTCACCATGATTTTTTAAATATTCGAGAATATTCAAAAAACGTTTTTTGAAATCAGTTAATATGTCATCATAATCAATTAAAGAACTTTCTAAATAATTAACAAAAGATTGAGAGTTATTTAATTCTTTATTTCGTTTAGCTTCATTCATTTCTATTTGAATAGTTTGAGAAAAAGATTGACTACGTTTTTCTTCTCTTTCTATTGCTACTAATGTTTCCATTAAACAAATACTAGGAATAACAAATTTTAAGTTTTCTGAAGAATGATAGACAAAATCTTCTAATTCTTTGTTTCTTCCTTTGGCAATTGCCATAATTGAATTAGTTTCTAAATAAATAATCATAATAATTCTAACTCCTCTGTCGTACAATCAAACAAAAGAGTAAATAAGCCAATTTCCTTCATTTCCTCAATGTAAGGAGGGGTTTCACTTTTCCAATGATAAGCTAAATCTCTTAACCATGATTGAGTTAAAGTTATTAAAGTAGATTGATAGATGATTCCTTCGATGCTTTTTGGATTATAATGTTCTAAAACCTTTTTCGTGTCCAATCTTGCTACTTCTGTAAAAGTCGGACTCTTAAAGATTCTCATGACATTAGAATTAACAAACATTAAAAAAGGAATATGCTGGTATTGTTCCATTTTTAAGATATTAAGATCTGGGGAAGAATACATAGCGGAAAATCTCACATCTATCATTAAAATAGATTTATCATCCTTATCTTTAGCCGCAATTGCTGGTTGAAAATCAATTACAGTTGGAGGTTGTATTTTTAGCATGGTATTCTACCTCTTAATTAGAGTTTATATTTTTTTATTATAAATGAAATTCTTATGATCTTATTTGAATTTTGATTACATCAAATTATAAAAAACATCTAGTTATATCAAGCTTAACTATAAATTTTCAGATTTGATATCACTATTCTGGTTGATAATTGTTGATTATCAGCAATTTCTCTGGATCTTTCTCCGTAAAAGGGCATAAAATCCAGTAGTCAAGTAACTAATATTCATGAGTAATACCGATGTTATTACTAGATATCAATGTTATCATACTACTATTAATTTCAAGTAAGTCAGCCTAGTCCAGTATATGACAACAGTAGCACTGGAACGGAGGAACCAGATTGTGGGGCGTATTTTTGTCTTGATTAGTTGATGATTTCGCGCTTTCTAGTGGAAAATCATTCTAAAATCAAGTAAAGAAGGGGTATCTCTCAACCCTAGCCCGTCAGCTAACTTCGTAGGCATTGAGAGGAGACTGAAGAGACAGAATCATAATCATTAATTATAATTAATTATAATGTTGTTCTGATTTCATCAGTGTCCAAGGTTGGTACTATCTAATTTAATTTCCCTGTACCCACGCTTAACTCTGCTGAGGTAAAATAAATGATATTGCAACTAAATTTAGCAGCTATTATAGCAGTTGCTAGTCAAACTGTGTGGAGAAAGGCCAAACCGATAATTTTTCAAGACACTTTTTTATTCCCAGCCTTAGGCTGTTTGGGAATTATTTTATTATGGTGGGTGGTAGCATTGGCTAATCATGAATTAATGCCTACACCACCAGAAGCTTTAATTGCTAATTGGGACTATATTTTACATCCATTTTATGAAAGAGGTCCGGGTGATTTAGGAGTTGGTTGGTTATTATTAGCAAGTTTACGCCGGGTAATATTAGGATTTGGTTTGGGGGCATTAGTCGCAATTCCTTTAGGTTTTTTAATCGGAATGTCTAGACCGGCAATGCTGGCTTTTAATCCCATTATTCAGATTTTTAAACCTGTATCTCCATTGGCTTGGTTGCCCATTTCTTTATCTCTTTTTAATTTAGCAGATCCTTCCGCTATTTTCGTCATTTTCATTACGTCGCTATGGCCAACAATTATTAATACTGCTTTGGGAGTTTCTAGCGTTCCCAAAGATTATTTAGATGTAGCGCAAGTCCTAGAAATGCCCCGCTGGCGACAAATTACTAAAATCATTTTACCTGCTAGTTTACCCTATATTTTTACTGGTTTGCGAATTAGTTTAGGCATTGCTTGGCTGGTAATTGTAGCTGTAGAAATGCTCACGGGAGGTATAGGAATTGGCTTTTTTGTTTGGGACGAATGGAGTCGTTTAAATCTGAGTTCTGTGTTTTTAGCAGTGTTTATAATTGGTTTAACTGGGTTGATTTTAGATTATGCTGTGGGGAAACTTCAAGAGTTAGTTACTCACCGTCCAGGAGGTTAATGATTTTTGATCACGCAGAGGCGCAGAGAGGTTTAAGAGGATTTTTTCAATTATTTAGTTATCAATTAACATGAGTGAAAATCATTTAACTCGCAGGGATTTTATTGCGGGAATGGGTGCGACAACTGCGGGAATTATATTATCGTCCTGTGCTGTTTCTGGAGATAGGTCTGCTAAGGGACTAACAGAGGAAGCTTTAGCAGTGACACCGGTAGTTAGACCCCAAGATTTAGAGAAACCTCATATTACCGTTGGTTATGTTCCTGTTAATGATTGTGCGCCATTTGCGATCGCTTGGAAAAAAGGATTTTTCCGTAAATATGGTTTAACTGTCACACTCAACCGGGAAGCTAGTTGGGCTACTTCCCGCGACGGTTTGATTTTTGGTCGTCTTGACGCTTCTCCCGTCGTCTCCGGTGCTGTCACTAATGCTAGAATTGGTGCGGAGGGTGCCCGTCATGCTCCCCTATGTGCTGCAATGACTATTCACCGACATGGTAACGCTATGACCATGAATCAGGAAATGTGGGACTATGGTATCCGTCCTTGGTACGAATATCAACAAAAATACGCTGAGGGGGCTTTAGAAGCCTTTGGAAGGGACTTTCGCGGTTATTTTGACCAACAACCCCCTGAAAAGAAAATCTGGGCTGTAGTCCTCAGTTCTGCTATTTATGAATATTTCGCTCGTTATCTTTCCGCTGCTGCGGGTGTTGATCCTCTTAAAGAATTTCGGGTCATAATTGTTCCTCCACCGCAAATGGTGACAAATATGAGAATTGGCGCAATGCAAGCTTATATGGTGGCTGAACCTTGGAATACTAGAGCAATTACGGGTAATGAAGGTATCGGTTTTACTTTCGCTCAAGGTAAGGAAATATGGCACGGACACCCAGACAGACTATTAGCGGTAATGGAATCTTTTATTATTAATTACCCTAAAACTTACCGTTCTTTAGTGAAAGCCATGATAGAAGCTTGTCAATATTGTAGCAAACCCGAAAATCGTCAAGAAATAGCCGAATTACTCACAGAACGTGCTTTTACTGGTGCAAAACCCAAAAAATCAGGTGTTCCTATTACCAAGTTTACCGGACCGGGAATTATGGGCAATTATAACTATGGTGGTTTTGATGGTCAAGACCGCACTATCAAAGCAGATGATACCACAATTTTTTATGATCTTCCTAACACTATTCCCCACGAAATAGGAGAACATTCGACATTTTTATGGCGTTCTCGTAGTCTGTGGTTAATGACTCAAGCAGCCCGTTGGGGACAAATTAAAGAAATTCCTCAAAACGCCGAACAAGTAGCCGCACAAGGTTGGAGAACAGACTTGTATCGAGAAATAGCTACAGAAATGGGTATTCAATGTCCCGCAAATGATTATAAGGTTGAACCCCCAGAAGCATTTATAGATAAAAAAGGATTTGATCCTAGTGATCCTGTAGGATATCTTCATAGTTTTGATATCCGCGCTCATGCTCCTGCTCGATTTTTTATGTCTTAAAAAAAGTTAATTAGATCAAGGGTGATTAATCATGGCATATCCGATTTTAACAGATAATAATACTACAAAAAGCCAACGCAACGGATTTTTAGAAATCGAGAACTTAGTTAAATCTTATCCCACCCCAGATAAAGGCAAATTTGTCGTTTTAAATAATATTAATTTAACTATTGGTGAAGATGAATATATTTCTGTAATTGGTCATTCTGGCTGCGGTAAATCGACATTATTAAAAATAATTGGCGGTTTTGAAAAAGCTACATCTGGTTCTGTGCGTTTAGAGGGAAAAGAGATTCGTAAACCAGGAGCAGAGAGAATGATGGTATTTCAAAATTACTCATTATTACCCTGGTTAACTGTCCGCGAAAATATCCGTTTAGCTGTAGATGAAGTATTAAAAAATGCTAATCGTGCCGAAAAAATTAGCATTGTCAATGAACACTTAGCTATGGTAAACTTGACAGCAGCAGCCGATAAATATCCTGATGAAATTTCTGGAGGTATGAAACAAAGGGTAGGTATTGCTAGAGCCTTAGCAATTCGTCCCAAAATGTTATTAATGGATGAACCTTTTGGTGCTTTAGATGCTTTAACTCGTGGTAAATTACAACGTCAAGTATTAGATATTTGGGAACATCATCGTCAAGCAGTTATGATGATTACCCATGATGTAGACGAAGCAATTTATATGTCAGATCGGATCATTTTAATGACTAATGGACCATCTGCAAATATTGGAGAAATTTTAACAGTTCCTTTTGCACACCCTAGAGATAGAATGGCTATGCGGAACTCAACGGAATATTTTGAACTCCGCAACCACGCTCTTAATTTCCTTGACCAAAATTTTACCCCAGAAGAGTAATAATTGGCGTTGCTAATTTCAGGAAAAAAATACAATTCATACCGCTATTATGCAACGCCTAATAATCAATTAACATTGATAATTGAGTAAAAATAAACTAGGATGTTTTTTTGATTATCTATCAGGTATAGCTTTCAAATCTGTAATTTTCAAAACCTCAGTTATACCTTTTCTGACTATCAAAGTAGAATCAGCATTACCATTTTCAGTAATGGGTTGTTCTAAAATATAAGTGTAATTTGCATTTTTCCAAACTGTACGACATACACCGTCTCGACAAACAATTTTACCAGCTGTTAAACTCACACATTTACCATTAACATTACATCCTTGATAACTCACATTTCCTGTACCATTCACCCCATTCCAAGAGTTGCTATTACTAATAGTAATCTTCCATTTCCCATTACTCAAGGTGTACGAATCTTTTTTTTTGAACTTTCATTCACAACTTGCATTTTAGTAATGATTGATTGTTTACGAGTTTTCCCACAGGGTTCTGCACTCTGACAATCATTAACTGATTCTACTGTATAAGTAACGCGGACTTTTTTATTCAAAAACTTCTTCTCGTCACAAATTTCAAAACTCGCGCCAACATTGTGTTGTATTCCTTTATTATCTACTAAGGTGACATAACACATTAAATCACCATTGACTATTTTTTTTACTCTTCCCTCCTTTGGTTGTTGATTTGCACCTTTTTTAGTATTCTTATTTTTGTCTAGGTTTTTACCAACAGGTTCTTTCTTCTCTTCTGTTTCTGATTGTAGAGAAGATGCTTGTTGATTCCGTTGTTCACTTGCTACTACCAGAGCAGTTTTCATTTGATTTTGTGTTACAGTAGCAGCAGCCTCCTGTTTAAATGTACCCTTTAGTGCGCTAACGCAAGCTATCAAAGATACACAGCTAAAAATTAAAGCAATTGGGGAAATTGATTTTTTCATGGTGAAATTGCACTAGTTGAGAATATTTCTGTATTTTAACATACTCCTAATTATACTTTTCTTTGATATTGATCTAAAATTTTTATATATCAATTAAGATACTAGTCAAAATTATCCAATCTACCAAATAAGACATTTATGCTACTGCAACCAAATCAACGAATTAAATTAGATGACTCAGATGATCAGTTATTCTATAATTACCCCCGCTTTGTTACTCATGTAGATGAGGGTTTTATTCAGCAATTAACTGATTTGTATCGTCAGCGCATCCCAGCTAATGCGCGGATTCTTGATATGATGAGTAGTTGGGTATCCCATTTACCCACAGATAGAGATTTTGCTCATGTAGAAGGCCATGGACTCAATGCTGAGGAATTAGCCCGAAATCCTCAATTAAATCATTATTTTGTCCAAGATATCAACATAAATCCTCAGTTACCTTGCTTAGATCAAGAGTTCGATGCTGTTATTAACTGTGTTTCTGTGCAGTATCTTCAATACCCAGAGGCAGTATGTTCTGAAATACACCGGATTCTTAAACCTGGTGGAATAGCAATTATTAGTTTTTCTAACCGGATGTTTTTTCAAAAAGCTATTCAAGTTTGGCGAGACGGTTCGGAAGCTTTTAGGGTAGAATTGGTCAAGGGTTACTTTAGGTCAGTACCAGGGTTCTCAACCCCGGAAGTAATTTGCTCAAAGTCAACAACGCCAAGTTTTTTACAGTGGTTGGGAGTACCCGGAGGAGATCCTTTTTATGCAGTGATAGCTCATCGTTTAATCTAGTGTATCATCCAAAAGTATCAAAATTGTTGTGATTCCCAATACATTCAATAATTATTTAAAAGTAAATTTTTTGGTTTATGGGTGACAATAAAGTTGATAATTACCTCGTAAGCTTAACTATCAAGGAGAAGCCAAAAATGGTAACAAATCGTGGACGGAGACTTTTAGCTGCTTTATTATTATCCGTTGTACTGCTGACTACGGCTTGTTCACCAAAACCACCTAGTCGCTTTGATCAGGTACAACAGGAAAGTACCAGACAAAAAAGCGGACAGGCTGTAGTTAAAAATGCGACTCAAGGTAGCAAATTAAATCAATTCTTCCCTAGTAGTGGAGATGGCTATGATAGAGTTTATACCCAAGAGAAAAAGGGGTTTTCAGGCGCGAACTTGAAAAAAGACGGTAAAGTGGTTGCTGAACTTGCTATTTCTGATACCAGCAGTATACCAGGGGCAGCCACAAAATTTACTAACAGCACTGAGAAAATAGGCGGTTATCCCTCCGTACAACTTGGAAAAACTCAAACTTCGGTTTTGGTGAATAAGTACCAAGTCAAGGTTATTTCTAAAGATCCATTATTCACAGCTAATGATCGCGCAATATGGATAGAGAAGTTTAATCTTGATGGTTTAGCTAATTTGAAATAG
>LJOT01000739.1 GCA_001672075.1 Anabaena sp. CRKS33 | reverse complement strand
ACTACCCGTTAAAGTAGCAAATCTGGAGTCAAGTTGTGACGTATATGCAGTATTAACACTAACAACCGTGCAACCTACACGGGTTGAAACTTGTTTGAGAGCATCCGCAACTACCCCCTTGCACCATGAAGAAACATTTCTCTTGATGCGTTTTCGCAAGGGTTTTTTGCTTTTTAGTGCTTCCGTCAAATCTTCAAAAGCTACCTTGATCGCATCTGTCATCAAGTCATGCGTAGCTGTAAAAACTATTGTTTGAATCCTACCTTGAAATGATGTTTCTCGGTTATTCCACTTGATTTTACCGAAGTTATTCCGTTTAATTCTATCGGCTTTGGCACTATTCCCTTTGGCAATATACTTGTCGAAAACCGATTTGATTTTGTTGCGTTTAACTTGTTTCGCTGTTCTGTAATCAGTTTCTTCTGTTTGGATTTTACCGAAATTATTACCCAAAAATTTAGCACCATCATTAGATGATGTAGCATAAACTTCTGTATAACCTCGGTCACAGCCAATTACTTTACCTTCGGTCTTTTGAATTGCTTTTTGAATATCAGTTGTGTAATGTATTTCCCATCTACCATTACGTTTGATTAGCCTTAACTGACATTTTACTTCTGTCGGTAAAGTTGTTGGCAACTTCAGATTTTTACCC
>LJOT01000738.1 GCA_001672075.1 Anabaena sp. CRKS33 | reverse complement strand
TATCCTGATTCAGACAAATTCTTTTTTTTATCGAACCACAGAGAACACAGAGAACACAGAGAAAAAATATCGGTAATCATGATATTATCATCATAACCTAAAATTTCATGATTGAACATTACACATCATGCAAGAAAATAACATCAAAGAGATTATTTTTCTAGTGGAAGAAGATGATGAAGGTGGTTATATTGCTCAAGCAATTAATCAATCAATTTTTACTCAAGCTGATAGTCTTCCAGAGTTACGAGAATTAATCAAGGATGCTGTTCATTGTCATTATCCTGATATCCAAAATCGTCCTCAATTAATTCGTTTACATATTGTTAGAGATGAGATCATTGCTTCATGAAATTACCTAGAGATTTATCAGGATCAGGACTTAGTAAAGCTTTAAGTAAATTAGGATATGTGATTGATCATCAAACAGGTAGTCATATTCGCTTAACTACTCAAGAAAATGGTGAACATCATATTACTATTCCTAATCATAGTCCTATGAAAATCGGAACTCTGAGCGCAATTTTACGAGATGTAGAAAATCATTTTAATTTGACTCGTGAAGAATGTTTAAATCTATTATTTTACAACTGAAAACACACAGATAAACCATATCCTGAAAATCTTTTAATCCTGGTTATCCTGATTCAGACAAA
>LJOT01000737.1 GCA_001672075.1 Anabaena sp. CRKS33 | reverse complement strand
CTGTCTACCTTCCTGCTTTGCTTCTTGATATACTCTTGTTTGCTTAATATCACTGACTAAAAACATTGCTTCTATCTCCTGACGGCTTAATTGTGAAAATTTGGACAATAAAACAGTCTCCAACAATTCTATAATACCTTGTTTTTCTCTGTCATTCTCAACTTCTGTCTTAGTCCTTGCTATGAGGGTTTTCACCAATTCCGGTGCTTGTGCTTCTTTACTGACAATTAACTCAATTAACCCCATACCAATTGAACCTGGTGGTAATTCATCTAAATAAATTCGTTTAATTCTCCCACTATTAATCAATTCTTGTTGATAAGCAGTCAATTCTCCCACATCTAAACTCCGTTTTGCAAATAAAGCTACCCCTTGCCAATCTTGTACAGGTTTAAATTGATTGAGATAGATATTTATTTCCGCTATTAATTCCCAGTAAAAATCTGGTTTTTGTTGAAATTGCACTTCTACAAAATAGATGGGTTTTTCTAAACTATCTGCCATGAAAATTCCATCAAACCGAAATGCTTTTTCTTTCACTTCCACAGAAGTAAATTGATAATCTCTAGCATTTTCTGTAGGTTCTCCCAGAATTTCAAATAATAGAGTGTGAAAAGTGAGGAAGATTTGATAGAATATTGTATCTGTGTGCATTATT
>LJOT01000422.1 GCA_001672075.1 Anabaena sp. CRKS33 | reverse complement strand
GAATGTCGTCATTTGTATCTTAGTATCTTTATTTTAATGTCTAATTGTAATGTCTTATTTTAATGTCTGTCCTGGGTTTATTAAGTATAATTGCCCCCGGTTGGACCCGTCCGGCCTTTGATTTCGCGCCGGGGACTTGGTGGCAAATATTACTAGCGGCAGCTACATTCCATTTAGCACCACCTGTCATTGACATTTTGCAACTGTATGTATTGCTGTTGCTGTTTTCCCCTGCCATTTTCTGGATGTTAAGGAAGGGCTTTTGGTTGCCTATTTTGGCTATTTCCTGGACATTTTGGAGTATCCAACAATTACATCCTTATGCCTTGAGTTTCCATCCTTTAGACAGAGAACATCCTTACTTTGCCTTAGCTGGTTGGCAAATTTTATACGTGCATGGGGTATTAGCAGGTTATTATCGGCAAAAGCTACAAGAATTATGGGGAAAAATACCGAAAATCCCCCTAGTTATAGGCTTGGTATTAATTGTCATTGGCTCAATTACAACCGCACATTATGATATTCAGCTTGGTGTTTGGCCAGCCAAATTCTCCGATAGAGTTGCTTGGTTAGCATGGACAGACCGCAGTCGGGTGGGTTTTTTGCGTTTAATTAATCACATCGGTTTCTTCCCTTTGCTGTATATAATTGTGGATACATTTTGGCAACCGTTACATAAAATTCTGGGGAAACTGTTGATTAGTTTGGGTCAAAACTCCTTGTACGTCTATATTGTTCACGTTCCAGTCACAGTGATTTGGTTTTTAATTCCGGCTTTAGTTGATGGTAATCCCATAGTAACTACTATCGCTCAGGCAGTAGCTGTGGGCTGCTTCTGGTGGCTGGTGAAAAAAGAAGTGTTGTTTAATATTATCCCCCGTTAACTATGACACAAGATACAACTATCAATCCTACTCCGATCCAACCTAGTTTATTAAAACAAACTATTGTCGCTGCGGCGATCGCTTTAGTTGGGTTTGGATTGCATAAAGGAATAGAATGGCGTGAGACTACCATTCTGCCAATTCCAGTGACTTCCGTTGGTCAAAATCGGCTGAATGCAGAAGATATACAATTAGCCCGTACAGCTTGGCGCTATTTCCAGAAAAATCGTTTATCCACGGGTTTAGTTTCTTCGGCTGCGGACTTTCCCAGTACAACAATGTGGGACGTGGGTAGTCAGTTAGCTGGTATGGTGGCAGCACGGGAATTAGGCTTGCTCAAACCGGCAGAATTTGATCAATGGATAGAGGAAGTATTGGCCACCCTAGCCAAAATACCTTTGTACCGGAATGAGTTACCAAACAAAGCCTATAACGCGAAAACTTTAATCCCGGTTAACTACGGCAAGTTAGCAGAACCCGAAGAAATTGGGTTTTCGGCCATTGATTTAGCACGACTAGTGCAATGGCTAGATATAATCCAAACTCGATACCCCAAACACGCTGCGGCCAGTAAAGCCGTGACGGCGCGTTGGCAGTTAAAGCGGTTACTCAAGAATGGACAGCTAATGGGGACAGGGATTAAAAATGGTAAGGAAACCTGGAACCAAGAAGGACGGCTAGGTTATGAACAATATGCAGCCTATAGATTACAAAAAATTGGCATTGTAGCCCCCAAATCACTCGATACCAAAGCCGAAACTCAGTTTGTCAATGTCATGGGCGTGGAAGTACCGGCGGATAAACGCACCACCTATCATAATTATGTCACTAGTGAACCCTATATTTTGGATGGGTTGGAAAGTGGTTTTCAGGCTTTACCTGCGGAATATGCAGCCAAGTTACTCCAAGCCCAACAACGTCGCTATCAAGCTACCAATCAACTCACAGCCTGGTCTGAGGATAATTTAGATCGGAATCCTTGGTTTGTCTACAATTGTATTTTTGTCAATGGCCAACCCTGGAAAAGTATAGACTCATCTGGTAAAGATGCCACTGTTTATCGGGGTAGTAGTGTTAAAGCCGCAATAAGCTGGAATATGCTGTTTCAAAATCGCTATACAGAAAGACTTTATAAGGGTATGCGCTGGCTGGCTGACCCAACTCGTGGCGTTTTTGCAGGTTTTTATGAAGAAACTCAAGAACCAAATCGAGCTTTAACTGTGAATACTAACGGTATAGTGTTAGAAGCAATACTATATCGTCGTGTGGGCAAACCCTTGACAGTTTGGGCTAAGGAAAAAGAATCCTAATCATCGGATAGGGCTTGCTGATAGCCTGCGTGGCGTAGCCATAAAAGTTGCCTGTGAGGGCAGGGAACAGGGAACTCTTAACAGGGAACAGAAATGGGGGCTTAGGGAGAGATATTTTGCGTAAGTCCCGACTTAAAAAAACTAGACAAGAAAAAACCCTCAATTATATTACCAATTACCAATTACCAATTCCATGATGAATTCTGATTTTGAGCCACCATCAAAAAAACTATCTTTTATCGCTACCTTTGGCGGAGTTATAACCGCTGTCAT
>LJOT01000421.1 GCA_001672075.1 Anabaena sp. CRKS33 | reverse complement strand
GAACAGGGAACAGGGAACAGGGAACAGGGAACAGGGAACAGGGAACAGGGAACAGGGAACAGGGAACAGGGAACAGGGAACAGGGAACAGGGAATAGGTGCTACGCCACGGGGACAGGTTACAGGTGACAGGTTACAGGTTACAGGTTTTGGGTAACTTTATTTTTCGTTACTTATGTCGGTTTTTTCCGTTCACCTACTTAAATCCAACAAAAAGAACAGTTCTCGGCGATGATACAGCAAAACTCAGTATTATCAAGGACAAAGATTAATCATAAAACTGTTGTGGTGCGGGCATCTTGCCCGCATCAATTATACCTCACTCAAACTAAACTTACTGTAAATCGCTACTAAGTAAATTAGACTTTTCAAACACCCTCTTAAACCGCATTTCTGCGTTCTTTCTCCCCACCTCTGCGGGAGACAAAAAACCATTTGTCGGTAAAATTATATTCAACATTATCAAAAACCTGAACCATGGATTTTACTATTTGGTCTAATTTACTCAAACAATTATTAGAAGGTCAATCATTATCCCGCACCCAAGCAGCAGAATTAATGCAAGGGTGGATAAAGGAAGCTATTCCCCCAGAATTATCCGGGGCGATTTTAATGGCTTTAAACTTTAAAGGTGTTTGTGCTGAAGAATTAACAGGCATGGGAGAGGTTTTAAAATCTCTATCTTCTGTAGCTATAAATAAAAGCGATAATGTCCAATTTCTGCCATTAATTGATACTTGTGGTACTGGTGGTGACGGCGCTTCTACATTTAATATTTCCACCGCTGTGGCTTTTGTGGTCGCTGCTGCTGGTGTACGGGTGGCTAAACATGGTAGTCGTTCTGCTTCTAGTCTCACGGGAAGCGCTGATGTTTTAGAAGCGTTGGGTGTAAATTTGACTGCTACCAGTGAAAAGGTTCAAGCAGCAGTGGAAGAGGTGGGAATTACCTTTTTATTTGCACCGGGGTGGCATCCAGCACTTAAAGCCGTTGCCCCATTACGGCGAAATCTCAAGGTAAGAACTGTATTTAATTTACTTGGTCCTTTAGTAAATCCCCTGAATCCTACTGGTCAGGTGATTGGTGTGTTTGATGCGAAACTGATAGCTACTATGGCTGAAGCCTTGCATCTTTTGGGGACACAAACTGCCATTGTTTTACATGGTAGAGAAAAATTAGACGAGGCTGGTTTGGGTGATGTTACTGATTTGGCAATCTTGAAGGATGGTCAAGTATCCTTAACTACTGTTAATCCCCAGGAGATAAATGTCACTCCCGCTGCCATTAACGCTATTAAAGGTGGTAATGCACAAGAAAATGCTGTAATTCTCAAAGAAGTTTTGCAGGGAAAAGGGACACAACCACAACAGGATATAGTGGCGTTAAATGCTGCTTTAGCATTGCAAGTGGCTGGGGTTGTTCCCTGGTTAAATCATGGTCAAGGGGTGACTCTAGCTAAGGAAATTTTACAAAGCGGTAGTCCCTGGACAAAGTTGGAACAGTTAATTCAATTCCTGGGGGATTAGCTTCTGAGTGGGTTTGGGGACGAAATTCTACAACATGACGTTTGATAGTTATATCGTAATTACCGAAAAAGTCATGTCCTAAAAGTCCTGTTTCTAATTGCGTACCAGCGATCGCTACTGAAACTTTATTTACCCTCATACCCTCGACTTCCATGGAATCAAGGTAGCCAATGGGAAATTCCACAGCTTTAGCACTAGCGGTATTAGCCTTGGCTTTCCCCGTTGGTACTACACCTAAAGCCGCTGCTATTTTCTGAGTAATTACAGTCCCACTTGCACCTGTATCTACAATCATTTCAAATTGTTGTGTACCGTTGAAAGTAACTTCAATAACTGGTGTACCACCCATGCGCCGCTTAATTGGGGCAATAAATACCTTATTTTGGCGGGGGAGCATTGCTAATGGGGGAGAAGTAGGTAATAATAGAGGTTCTGAGCTTTGAATAGGAGTTTGTGGTTTGGGAACATCAATGATCACTGGTTGGGGCTGGGTAACGGAAGATGTTAAATTTGTTGGTTTAGCTTGTTGACGAGCATAGGCAATTTCCCGACGATACTCAACAATTTGACTTTGAGCAAAACCAAAATTGCTACTATCACGCTTAATCTGTTTCATGAGAGCGATCGCATCTTGAAACAGACTGATTACCAAATTCCAATCATCCACAGATACAGCAGATTGGCTGATACTTTTAGCACCAGCAGCTTTATCGAGAGCCATTTCCAAAGTGCTTAATTGAGTTGGAGAAGATTCTAATGGGTTTGATGTTTGACTGACCAACGGTTGTTTAAATTGACTAGGAGAACGAATTGCGGCCAAACTCCCAGTAGCCAAAGATGACTTAGATCCATCTGTGGTTATTTTCTGCTGTTCTTGATTACAAGCAGCAGTTAGAAACGCTAAACTAACCGAACAAGAAATGATGGCTAGACGAGAGAAAGAG
>LJOT01000420.1 GCA_001672075.1 Anabaena sp. CRKS33 | reverse complement strand
GGACATTGCCATATCCGTGGACCGCAAGGCAATATGGGCGGCCTTCGGCACCTGCCGCACGCCCACCTATTCACACCCCGGCAAACTCAATCAACTTGGGCTCATGTGACCCCACCAAAGGACTGACCTATGCTGTACCTGACCATCCCGCCCGAGGATGCGGGCCATCCTGCTGCGGCATTCACCGTAGACGGCCAATTTTTGTACGCCGGTTCACGCGAATCCTGCGAGTTCGTCGCCCGCGACAATTCTGGCCTGTACTGCTGGATCGACCGGGGCCGCCCCGTCATTCGGCGCGACTTTTCCAACCAGGAGGATTGAACTATGCACACCCGTTTCCTATGGGCTTGGAACCAGTACCCGGCCCAGCCTGACCCGTCCATGACTCGCGCCCGCGCCGCCCGTCTACTGTGGGCATGGCGCAGAACCTCGCGCCGACCCACGTCAATGAATACGTTTATGCGGACCCTTGAGCGCATCGCGCCGCACACCTACCGGGTAACGGACTCCGGTGAAGTGGGGACCATGACCATTGCAAAGGATCAACCATGAGCGAACAAACCAAAGCCGAGCGGCTGGCTGATGCGCTGGCCGACCACACGGGCGTGACATTGGCCCAGATGGATCAGGCTGCAGCCGAACTACGCCGGCTGAGCACGGTGAACGCGACACTGCTGGATGCGCTGAACATAATCGCCGGAAATCGACCATGCGTTGACAACCTAATGGGGGATGCGGACATTGCCCGCGCCGCCATCGCCCGTGCCACCAGAAAGGAGTGACCCATGTCCAGCAGCAACCCAGCGCACCGCGCTCCCAAGATCCCCGTGTGGCCATTCCCGGCCTCACCCCTTCACTACCCCACTGCACCCCCTGCCGAGCGCCCTGTGCGCCCACCGGTGGCCCCGCGTCAACCCCTGCCGGACACCCCGGCGCCATTCTGACAGGAGAAACAGATGAGCACTATCACACTTGAACAACAGGCCGCCATCGCTGCAAAGCTGGCATCCATGACCCTGCCCTCGGGCCTGGGCGACGAAGAATCGGCATGCAGCATTGCGGCCATCAATCTTGCGCTCAGCGGGAGGTTGACCGACGACATCCCGGACTGCATGTCCAAAGTGATCGGCAGGTGGATCATCAAAGTACAAGATTCCATGCCTGCCGACATGCGCAACTCTGAGCGGTGGAAGCAACTGCTGCCACTGGCTGCAGGTACAGGGCGGGACAAGGAAAAGAAGCGACTCGCCATAATTTTGGATTGGATGTGGGGGACTGTGCTGCCTACGCTTCAGCCACATGCAGATGCGAACGGGTTTGGTGCGGAATGGCAGACCATGACCAAGAAGCGCACAGAGGCGGCGGCGAGGGCGGATGCGGCGGCGGAGGCGGCGGCGAGGGAGGCGGCGTATGCGGCGGCGGCGGCGAGGGCGGATGCGGTGTGGGCGGCGGCGGCGATGGAGGCGGCGTGGGCGGCGGCGTATGCGGCGGCGGCGGCGGAGGCGGATGTCTGGCAAACCTTCGACCCCTGCGGCCTGCTGGAACGGTTGATCGACGTCAAGTGACACAGGAGAAACAGATGATCTACGCCATTCTCGCGGCCCTTGTCGCGGCCCTTGTCGCCGCGATTCTTCTCGGAGATTGACACAATGGAAACAATCACCCGCATGACCTGGCCCGGTTCGAGGGGTACTTATCGAACCCTTGACCCGGACAAACTGGCTCAGATTCTGACACCCGTCAAGTCCCGCAAACCCCAGCCCCGGGTTGACCGTCGCGCGTACCCTAAGCACATCGAGGGCGAATCAACCCGTGATTACGTTGAACGGTACTTCAAGCTGAACAGTGCGCGTGACATTAGCTGGAATACCCCGGTGGATCGCAGCGGTCCGTGTGTTTTCGCACACCCGGACCACATCGACCATCTTGCGCTCTACCACCACCTGAGCACCGCGCCCCAGTACACCCCCGCAAACCCCATCGAGGAGACCATCGAATGACCCCGCAGACCACCGAACCCACGACCAAGCGTCCCCCTGGGCGCCCGCGCGTCAATGCCAAGCGAGACACGGCTACCGCTGCCCGCCTGGTGTCCACACAGACCCGGCTGGGCCTGACGGACGCCCGTATGGCCCGATACCTTGGGGTCCCCTTGAGTACCTGGCGCAATTGGGCCTGCGGGCACCGGGAGCCGGGAGCTGTGACCGCTCGCCTGCTCGACGTGCTGGACGCGGTTGAGTGTCTGGCGCCTGAGATGCACAAGCACCTGCTGCCGGAGGGTTGACGTATGAACACACAACCCGAAGCGTTGTTTCTTGCTGATGTTCTCGACAGCGACCCGAGAAGTAAATTACATCACGTCGAAGCAGCTGCTGAACTGCGCCGATTGCACAAAGAGAACGAAAGGCTGCATCAGATCAACTTTTTACATGAGGTGAAGCTGTCAGTGCGCGGGTATGAGATACGAATCGAA
>LJOT01000419.1 GCA_001672075.1 Anabaena sp. CRKS33 | reverse complement strand
GGCTGTAGTTGAATATGTTGTCTTTTTAGGCGTGTTTATGGGTATAGCAGTTGGCTTGCTATTTGGTCTACGCAGCGCTAAGATACTGTAACCCGAAAACTAGACGCTAATTAAACCCACATAAAGTGGGTTTAGTCTATAAAATAAATATTTAATTATTTATTAGCATTTACAACTCCTTAGTTAATCCATATTGAAGTGATTCAAACCGTTTCACTATTTTATCAAAAGTCTCATCCCATTCTTCAACATCTAAAATTTTAGGCATACATTGGGAAATATATGTGTCTTGTCCCAAAATTATTTCGACAATTTGTTTGATTTTGTTAATAGTTTCACTTTTAAATTTATTTTGAATATTTCTACCTATAAAAATTATTGCGGCTTCATCTACTTCAAATCTTCCTTCTATAATTTCATCAATAAATTCATCATAAACGCGCTGTTCATCTTCTTCATTAGGAGATTTTAGCAAAACTGTAATAATATCTTTTAAATCTTTATTTTCTCTTCTATTATTCCAAGCTAGTAATTTCAACACTATAAAAGCGTCAATATCAGCTACCCGAATTTCAATGTTATCAATTATTATAAGTTCTGTATTTACAAACGCTTCTTCTAAACCCAAAATGTTCATTTGATTACCATCAGGCCAGTTAATTTCCTGATTTGGTTTACTTATATCACCAAAAGGAATAACATCAACTTCCAGTTCTGTTTCAATATGAATAAACTTGTGAATGACTTTGGTTTTCTTAAATAGGGGATTTTGTCCAGTCGTCATTATGCTAATCAGTAGATTATATCTCTCCCAATTATCTAATTTTACTGCTACATCCCAATCTTTGGTTGCACGACCTTGAACTTGATATTGACTATCAAAGATTAACATTCTTGCTTGAGCGCCTATCAACAGCATGGGAACTTCTAAAGAATCAATAATAGATTTAAAATCAGTGAGAAATTTTTTAGTTTCTGTGTCAATTTGAGGATATGAGTTTTTCATGTTTATACCATTTCCGCTATTTCTTGTCTTGTAATAATATATTTTTCATAGAGACGTTTAGCTGTTTCTTTAAGTCTTGTATCTGGATTTAAAGATAATTCTGCATGAATAAGTAACGGATCTGCTACAGGTTCAGGTAAGTGATATTTAGTCTGATTTTGATTACCAAATTGCTTCAAAATGATAATATTACCTTTGGGGTCTGGTGTGAGACGTAACATGGCTGTTATCGCACGATAATTATATTCTTCAGGAATATGAATAGTCATGCTGATAGGTTTTAAATAACCTGTGATAATTGCAGCACCTAATTCTCCCCCAATTATAATTTTTTGATTTTGGGCTATTTCTAGTATTTGTTTCGATATATCGTTAAAATCTATATTTTCTCTCGTGCTAAATGTCCCTATCAAAATTTCTCGACGCAAATTTTCTATATATCCCATTTCCCATCTTTCTAAAAGCTTTGTGTAATTTTCAATTCTATATGTTCCATTTCGTTGACGTTGTAAATAATTCAGTTGATACAAAGTTTCGAGACTGCGTTTTACAGTTTTAGAGTCAACACCTGCAACGTTTACTATCATTTCTAAAGTAGGATATTGTAAAATATATGGATCTTGAAGTATAGCATAAGCAACTTTTAGTGTGCTGGTAGTAATTTTAGATTTTTTCCTTTGTGTTGAACTACTTCTAACTAAAATATATAGTGATGAATTGTTAAGGTAAATATTACCTGTGGTGTCAATAAATTCAATATTGTTTTCTAGCAAGGAATCCATAACTGCGTCAGAAAGTGCATTTGTAATGAGCAGTGTTCTCTTATCATTTCTTAGTTTTTCTTGCAGATGATGGATATAATTAATGTTTGTATCAACTGTATCTAAAGTAATAGGAGCTTTAATTTCAACTATATATTGGATTTTGTTGTAAGGCGTATATATAGTTAAAAGTCCATCCGCGAGAGTGTTTTCTAAAAAAGGTTCTATAATTGTTGTTGTCTCTATCTGGGGTAATTCTTCCAGCTTTTGTATACATTTTTGTAACCAAGGATGCTTAGGTTGCATAGTATTTTAAAAATAAAGGTTGCTATTATTATGACTTAGCAAATAGTAGGTTGGGTTGACGTAAGAAAACCCAAAATTATCAATTCTTTTGTTGGGTGGCGCTGTCGCTTAACCCAACCTACTTTTGTTATATCATTGCTGGAGTTGGTGTTTTTTCCTGCTTTTGAAATGGGGGACGCATTTCTAAACCAAGTAAATTCAACATTTCTTTATCTGCGTCATAATCGGGACAGGGAGTGGTTACAGTCAACATTTTATGATCATCGCTGGAAAAGATGGAATTTGCACCAGCCATGAAGCATAAAGCCTGTTCTACTTGGGAAAGTCTTGCTCTACCCGCACTTAACCGCACGTCAGATTGAGGCATAATAATTCTAGCAGTGGCAATCATCCGCACTACATCCCAA
>LJOT01000418.1 GCA_001672075.1 Anabaena sp. CRKS33 | reverse complement strand
ACAATTACACCCCCCACTGCTGGCTGATTTAAAATGTAATTTACAGCCACATTAGCAATACTCACTTGATGTTTATCAGCAATGGTTTTTAAGGTATTTAGTAACTCTTGAAATAGTCCCCAACCACCCCAATTATCAATCATTTGTTTGTATTTTCTCAAGCTGGTGGTATTTATTTCTAAACCTTTAGGTTCTGGTTTTTGTAAATATTTTTCTGATAACAAACCACCACAAATAGTACCATAGGTAAACAATTTAATATCATGTTCTTGACAAAATTTAACCATATTTACCTGTGGCCTTCTGTCTACGAGAGAAAACTGCACTTGATTAGAAACAATTTTGATTCCTGCTGCGGTAATAATTTGCAAATGTTCCGTATCAAAATTAGTTAAAGCCAAATGTTTGATCTTGCCTTCATTTTGCAATTCTACCATATATTGGAGAGCATCTAAATAATTATGATCTCGATATTCCCACCAGTGAAACTGCATTAAATCCAATGATTTAACGTTCATTCTTCTCAAAGAGATATCAATATTTTCCTCAACCAATTTTTTCGTCATTTTCCCAGGACGAGGAACCCATTTTGTAAAAGCCTGAATATTATTTACAGCTTCCTCTCCACGAGTTGCGATTAATTGACGACGAAATTCACCAATAAAGTCCTCTGCTGGTCCATAATGGTCTGCTAAATCCCAAGTGGTAAAACCAGAATCAACATATTGAAACATAGACTCAATTGCAGTTTTAGGGTTAATGCGTCCATGTCCTCCCGAAACTTGCCACATTCCATTTAAAATTCGGCAAATTTTCAAATCCGGGGTAAATTGTAAATAGCTTTCTTGAGGTAAAATCATAGTTTTTATATTGTTATTTCCAGTTTTTTTCTGCTTGTTCCAAAACATAATTTGCAACTTCTTGAATTTCCGCTGTTGTCAATCTTTCTTTGTAAGCTGACATATTATTTTTACCATTAGTGACAATGGCTGTAATTGCTGCCAAAGAATCCATTTTATATCTTTTGAGTGCATTCTTTTTTAAACTTTTACCACGTCTAATGATGTTTTCTCCATGAATATGACAACCAGCACAATGGAAATCAAAAATTTTTGCACCTTGAGAAGTAGTTAAGGCGTTAACTGGTGAAGTAGAATTAATTATCCACAAGCAAAAAGTGAATAATATCAATGTTACCATTTTTGTTACCATTTTTTTCATAAAGATGCAAAATCTCCTGTAAACCCGACAAATTTTGTACATTCTTCTGCAAAAGCTTCGGCTTCGCTGATATCTTCAATTTTATAGGACATGATGCGTTTTCCGTCGGGCATTTTTTTAGAACCAATTAATTCACCTTTGTAATTTTCTGCTATTTTCTTAAATTCAACACCAGAAAGTTTCCAAGCTTGATCATCACAAGTGATATTTACCTGCCACATAATTTAAAATTTATTTATTGATCAATATTAATTATTTCATAAGTTGGCAACATTTAACTAAAAACCCTGGTGAATGAAATTCGCAGCTATACAGACAAAACCCACCCAGGTGGGTTAAAAATTTCTCATTCCTGAGTCCGCGTAGGGGGACTTTGCTTGTGTAGTAGGGACTTTTAGTCGTCGAATATACTACCTTGAGATAGATATGATTTTCTATCTTTAGGGAGTGTTAATAACAGAAATATTTTACCATACTGAATATAAGTATTGCGTGATATCTTCATTAAATATGGCCATGAATAAGAACATTAAAGAACAAATTCAATTAGATTTACGTCAAGCTAAAGAAACAGGACAATTAAAATCGGAACGCATTCGAGAAATTGTCAAATCTGCTGTTTCTCAAGTCAGTTCTGAATTTCAAGAAGGTTCTCATGAACTGAGTAATTTAGTTAATGATGCTGTTTCTACTGTCATTGACAATTTACAGGAGAAAAGCAGTGAAGTTAAGGAAGGGGTAGTAGCTTCCATTGAAGGTGCTATGGAAGCGATAAATCTGAAAAAACACTCAAATATCGTTCAAACTCAAGCAGAAATAAAGCAGTTACAAGCAAAATTAGATCAAGAAGAAGAAAAACTACAAACTGAAATTGAAGGAATTTTTACAAAGATAGTAGAAACAAGTCAAGATAAATCTGTTGATACCAAAATTGCTATTAATTCAGCAATTAATTCTATTAAAGATAGTGAAGAAGTGGGATTATTAAGAAAACGTTATGCACAATTACAAGCACAATTAGCAATTGTCCGAGCAAATTTATTTGCACGTTATAGCGGGAGTAATCAAGAAGTACAAGATTATTTAACTGAAGCAAAACAATGGTATGATAAATCCCATCCACAAGCTGAATCTATTACTTTACAAGTAAAGGAAAAATACTCACTTTTAGAACAGAAGTTAGCAGACGCAGGTTCAGCAATAGCTAAACAAGAACGTCAATTAAAACAAACTTTGCGGGAGTTACTATTAGCAACGGC
>LJOT01000736.1 GCA_001672075.1 Anabaena sp. CRKS33 | reverse complement strand
CATAATTAACTCCTGATCATCTTGATCAATATCTTGTTCTTGACGCTGACGTGCCGATAACACAGCAATTAGGTTATGTACTAATTCTATGACATCTGCTAGAAATGGACTATTATTTGTCAGTGTTTCTAATTCTTCCACTGCTTGTCTTTGTACTTTTCCCTTACCTAATATCCGCAAAAACAGGGTTTCGGGTGTACTGGGTAATTGATGAATACTCACAATGACGGTTTTAAATCCTTTGCCAAAAAGGTAAATCCCCTGACCCCAGTTTTCCTCATCCAAACTAGCATTAAAGCTATCGAGGATTTCTACTGATACTGTAGGAGTCAAAATCCACAAATTAGCTAGTTCGGATTCATTTATTCGCGTGTCATTGCGTTTAGCTTGACGTTCAACCTGGGCATGAATGTCAAATAATTTACCCATACAACTGCGGATTTCACTTCTACCCACAGCATTGCGGAATGGTTCAAATACGGCATAATTAGCCGCCATTTTCCCTAATACGCCTAGTGTTGCTAGGTTAGTGGGTGGGGATGAGGGGATAAATAATACGTCAATTTGTCTGACTTCTGCGGTGATGTCTTTACTGGTTTCTACTTGTCCATAGGGTGTTAATAGTTCTGTTAGATATTGTTTAGCAAATTGATCATGTATAAAG
>LJOT01000136.1 GCA_001672075.1 Anabaena sp. CRKS33 | reverse complement strand
CCAAAATCCAAAATCCAAAATCCAAAATCCAAAATCCAAAATCCAAAATCCAAAATCCAAAATCCAAAATCCAAAATCCAAAATCCAAAATCCAAAATCGAATTAGCTATTACCGACTCCTATCGCTTGACTGATAGATGTCAGTCCCTTTTCTTCCAGCTTAGTTAATAAACCAGCGAGGATACGACGTACCATCATTGGTCCTTCATAAATCCAGCCTGTATAAGTTTGGATCAGACAAGCTCCCGCTGTGATTTTTTCCCAAGCATCCTCAGCACTAAATATACCACCTACACCAATGATTGGCATCTGTCCTTGGGTTTGTTCGTAAATAAAGCGAATTACCTCTGTAGAACGATCTCTCACTGGTTTTCCGCTAATTCCTCCCCCTTCTTCTTGGGGGGATTTACCGGTTTTTTCAATGATTTGGGTTTTCAGTCCAACACGACTAATAGTGGTGTTAGTGGCGATTAAACCAGCGATTTGGTAAGCTTTAGCTAGACTGATAATATCAGCTATGGCCTCCCATTCTAAATCGGGGGCTATCTTCACAAATATGGGTTTATTGGCGCTGTTTTCTCGTTGCAATACATCTATGATTTGACTGAGCATAGCAGCATCCTGGAGCGATCGCAATCCCGGAGTATTAGGAGAAGAAACATTAACTACAAAATAATCACCTAAATCCTTGAGTAACCGAAAACTCTCTAGATAATCCTGGGCTGCTAATTCCAAAGCTGTTATCTTGGATTTACCTAAATTTATACCTATAGGTATAGGTATTGGATAATTCAAGTTTTCTTTCCCCTCCTTCAGTCTTGCGGCCATAGCGACAGCACCAGCATTATTAAAACCCATCCTGTTAAGTGCTGCTTGATCCAAAGGTAAACGAAATAACCGAGGGGGGGGATTTCCCGGTTGGGGGTGATAAGTAACAGTACCCAATTCAGCAAAACCAAACCCAAAATTGTGCCACAAACTAGCGCCAACACCGTCTTTGTCAAATCCAGCAGCTAAACCTAAAGGATTAGGAAATTTCATTCCCAGTATAGTTTGTTCTAGTCGTGGGTCTGGGAGAGATAAAGATTGGTAAAGGAGATGATTTAAACAATTATTAGCTGGATAATAGCTGGTTTTTGCCAGCCAATTGAGACTACTAATAGTTTGTTTGTGTAACCACTCTGGGTCTGTTTTCACCAGAGTAAATAAAAAATGACCAACTAATGCTTTATAAATATCCAATTGAGGTTAAGAGTCAATTAAATTAGGGAATTTCAGAAAATAATTAAGTAATTAAGTATTTATAGGGTGTGTTAAGCAAAGCCGTAACCCACCCTACCTATCTTTCATATCATGTCCGCGTATTGCCTTTTCCCAATTACCAATTACCCATTACCAGCCTCAACAGATATGATAAGTGTTCAACGGGACATGATATCACAAATCAAATATTAGTCCTGGAGGACTTACGAATCAGGAAAAATTGGAGACGTTATATACAACGTCTCTATCAGGGTTTCAGGTTACGTACATTAGATGTTCACCTTGGTGACTTAGCGCGAGATAACTCTTAAGAAGCCACAGCAGTAGAACGAGTACGTCGTCTTCTTCCGTCAGCAACCTTAACAGGAGGTTCTTCTGGGACTTGCATTAGTAGAGTCAAAGCCGGTTGACATTGCAACTCTCTCCGCATAGAACGAGCTATCTCCCGTTCTAGAGTTTCCTGCAATCCACCCCAGTCCGTATCTGCGGGTTGTCCTCCAGCAGGGGAAAACTCTAACCAACGTACACCCAGAATTTCTTCAATACGTTGTTGTACCCATTTTTGCAAAAGCGATCGCTCAATACTCGTTACTACACCTTGCATATGTAGCTCTGGTTTAGCCATTAGCTTACCACTCCAGTCAATAGCAGCAGCAATAGTTACCATACCTTCTGAAGCCATGCGTTGGCGTTCTTCCAAGACTTTAGAACTAACCATACCCGAACTAGAAGTATCTACCAATTCAATTCCAGCGGCCACTTGACCAGAAACGCGGATAGAATTTTCCGTCAATTCTATGACATCACCATTTCGGATAATGACGATATTTTCCGCCGGAATCCCCATACTTTGAGCAGTTTCCGAATGTTTGACTAACATCCGATGTTCACCGTGGAATGGTACAAAGAACTTAGGACGAGTTAAAGCAATCATCAGCTTTTGTTCTTCCTGACAACCGTGGCCGGAAACGTGGATACCTTTATCCCGTCCGTAGACCACCTTTGCTCCCTGAATCATCAATTTATCAATGGTATTAACCACTGCAATGGTATTACCGGGAATGGGGTTAGCGGAGAATGCAACTGTATCCCCTTGACGAATCTTAATATGAGGGTGTTCTTTATTAGCAATTCTTGTCATTGCTGCCATGGTTTCACCCTGAGAGCCAGTAGTTAAGATTAACACTCTCTCATCCGGCATTCCTCGGACAGTATGCAGCGGTTGAAATAGACTATCTTCACATTTGATATAACCTAAATTCCGCGCATGGGCAATTAAGTTTAACATGGAACGCCCAACAACCGTTACGACACGATTATGTTTCTTTGCTAATTGCAGAATCATGTTAATGCGATGGACACTGGAAGCAAAGGTAGTCACAAATAAACGTCCAGTAGCCTGGTAAAATACTCGGTCAAGGTTGGGAAACACAGAACGTTCAGAGGGTGTAAATCCTGGAACTTCTGCATTAGTGGAATCACTTAACAAACAGAGTACGCCTTTTTCACCATGTTCCGCTAAACGTTGCAAATCAAAGGTTTCACCATCTACGGGAGTATGGTCAATTTTAAAATCTCCCGTGTGGATCACTACACCTAATGGTGTGTGTATAGCAACGGTAAAGCTATCAGCAATGGAGTGAGTATTGCGAATATATTCCACAAAGAAATGTTTACCAATTCGCACCACGTCACGGGGGAGGACTGTTCTTAATTCTGTGCGGTCTCTGACTCCCGCTTCTTCCAGTTTACCTTCTAGCATGGCCAGCGCTAGTCTTGGTCCATGAATCACGGGAATATCAAATTGCTTCAAATGAAAAGCAATACCACCTATATGGTCTTCATGACCATGAGTGACAATCATCCCTTTAATTTTGTGGCGATTTTCCCTGAGATAAGTTGTATCAGGTAATACGATATTTACGCCGTGCATGGACTCTGTGGGGAAGGCTAATCCTGCATCTAACAGGATAATTTCGTCCTCATACTCGAAAACACAAGTATTTTTACCTATTTCGTGTAAGCCGCCCAAAGGAATAATTTTCAGAGCGGAATTAGCTTCGATTTTAACCATTTTCTCCTGGAGATTGTTTTTTGTTGTGAATCAGTTGATAGTTCGGCTTTTTGTATAAAAGGAAACTTTACACTTCCGTTTAAATCCAGCTTTTATAGAGTCATATTTGATTTCATTGGCATCAAATTGAGTCGTTTTTATATTAGACTTTTCGCATAAGTGCTTAATTTTTTATGTTAAGCGTCCGTAAACATCTTGAAGATTTTTCTTTTGGTTGGAAATGAGATATATCATTTTTGGACTTTTGCAAAAGGTCTTTTGTTCAGTTGTAGCACAGGTGTTTAAATTGTCATCTACTAACAAGTACACATTATCTACACATTATTTATTAAATAAATAAATCCCTCACCTATTCTTGTTTAGATTAAATTCAGCTTTTGCATCACTGATTCTAACTTATTCAACACATCTGTATCAGCTTCACACAGAGGTGGACGAGTTGAACCTACTTCCCAACCTTGTAGCTTCAGTGCTTCTTTGACAGGAATGGGATTTGTAGTTAAAAATAAAGCTTTAAACAATGGGAACAGTTGTAAATGAATGTCGGTAGCAATTTGCATTTTTCCTAGACGAAATGCTCTAATCATCTCTTGTAGTTGATTACCTACTAAGTGAGAAGCCACACTTACCACACCTTCAGCACCTATTGCTAACATGGGTAGGGTTAAAGAATCATCTCCAGCATAAATCTGAAATTCTTTTGGTGTCAAGCGACGAATTTCACTAACTTGATCTAAGTTACCACTAGCTTCTTTAATAGCGACAATGTTATCAATTTCCGCTAACTGTACCACTGTTTCCGGTAGTAGGTTCTGACCAGTCCTGCCAGGAACATTATATAACATCATGGGCAGATCGGGACAAGATGCTGCTATTGCTTGAAAATGCTTGTATAATCCTGCTTGTGGTGGTTTGTTGTAATAGGGAACTACTTGTAAAGAACCATGTACTCCTATCTTAGCCGCTTTTTGGGTGGCTGCGATCGCTTCTTTGGTGTAATTAGAACCACACCCAGCTATTACTTTAGCTTTTCCTGATACAGTCTGCAACACCTCCACAAATAATTGGTATTCTTCTTCCCAACTCAGTGTTGGTGATTCCCCTGTTGTTCCACATACCACTATTGCATCAGTACCGTTATTCACTAGATGGTCTGCTAGTTTTGCGACTACATGATAATTAATGCTACCGTCTGCTTGAAACGGCGTAATCATAGCGGTTACTATTGTGCCAAAATCTCCCACACTCTTTTCTCTCCTAAGTTAGTTGTTCGTTGTTCGTCGTTGTTAATTACCCGTGATAAATCACTCAATTAAAATTTATAGTCTAGTAGATTTTAGTAAATTTTTTTCTACTAATAATTCTGCTATTTGTACTGCGTTTAAAGCTGCACCTTTACGGATTTGATCTCCACACAGCCATAATTCTAACCCACAAGGATGAGAAATATCTTGACGAATTCTGCCCACTAAAACTTCATCTTTACCACTAGCATCTATAGGCATAGGAAAGTAATTTCCTTGCCAATCTTCCACTAATTTAACACCCGGTGATATTCTTAAAATTTCTCTAGCTTCTTCTGGATTAAATGGGGTGGCAAATTCTAAATTAATGGCTTCCGAGTGAGCGCGGAGCACGGGAACACGGACACAAGTGGCGGTAATTTTTATTTCTTGACTACCAAAGATTTTCCGGGTTTCGTTGACCATTTTCATTTCTTCCTCGCAATAGCCCCAAGGTGTTAAAGGGGAATTATGGGTAAATAAATTAAATGCCAATGGGTAAGGTAAGACCTCCGCTACTGGTTGCTGTCCTTGTAGTATAGCCTCACTTTGGATTTTTACTTCCTCCATGGCTTTAGCTCCAGCGCCGCTGGCAGATTGATAGGTAGCTGCTACAATTCTTTTCACTGGTTTGACCTGATGTAATGGCCATACTGCCAATGACATGAGAATTGTGGTACAATTGGGATTGGCGATAATTCCCTGATGATTAGCTGCCGCTTGGGGATTTACTTCCGGTACTACTAAAGGTACATCTGGGTTCATGCGGAATGCACTAGAATTATCAATTACCACCGCTCCCTTTGCCACTGCTACTCCAGCCCAAGTTTTGGAGATGCCACCTCCAGCACTAGCTAATACTATATCCACATTGTCCCAGACATGATCACTTACTGCCTGAATGGGGATATCCTCACCTTTGAATTTTAGTGTTTTTCCCGCGCTGCGTGGCGATGCTAATAATTTTAGGTCAGCTAAGGGGAAGTCCCGACTTTCTAGTAATTCCAGCAACTCCGTACCTACGGCACCGGTTGCGCCCAAAATAGCGACACGATAGGATTTAGACAAACTCGACTCCTGCTTTAAGAGGTAATTAACATTTTTTTAGCACAACTCAAAAAATTATCTCTTTTCTTCCTCTCAACGGGGGCATTAAATAATAAAATTTGCATATTTTCGGGATATTATCTGATTTTTTTGAGGTTTATTGAGGAATTTGAGACTTGGTTAGATCGTAGTTGACAACAATTTAGTTATGACAATCAAATATACAGCATTATCGGATAATATAACATTGTACAGCAAAATGCAAGCACAGGAAAATCAAGGCCATTGACACTTAGATATTTTAAATCAGCCCTGATTGTCAAGTTATGTTACCGGGATTAGGGCTGCTATGTAGAAATAATATCATAAAGTGTTCAATCCCCCACTTTTGACGATAAAATGGATATCTGCTAAAGGGTATCTATCCACCGTCGTTGCTGATTTGAGGTATGAAAATGATTTTTGATGATTTCAAAACCCTTGTAGAGCCGATAATCCCTACCCATGGAACGTCTCTACACCTAAACTCATACCTGGTTTCAGTAACGCCCTATCCAGCAATAGCAGGGAATGATGCCTGATCAGCACATCCTCGTGAGATATCAAGATATAATCGCCAAGGCTATCTTAGTTTCTCACTGTAGTGGGCGATCGCGTCTTGTGTATGATCCTCAGATCAAAATATCATAAAAACAGAAACAAAGCATGAAAGTTACCCAGGAAAAACTTCCCGCCAGTCAAGTTGGCTTGGAAATAGAAATTACATCGGAAATTACCAAGCAAAAATACGAACAAGTCATAAAAAATCTCACTAAGACCGTAAATATTCCTGGGTTTCGCAAAGGGAAAGTACCCCGGCAAATATTAGTACAACGGCTGGGAACGACTCGTGTTAAAGCAACTGCTCTAGAAGAAATTATTCAAGAAGGTATTGAGCAAGCGATTAAACAAGAGGCCATTAGCGCCATTGGTCAACCTCAACTACGCTCATCCTTTGATGATTTAATTAACAATTATGAACCGGGACAACCCTTAATTATTGCTGCTGCCGTGGATGTAGTACCAGAAATTAAGTTGAACAAGTACACTGGTTTAGAGGCCAAAGCAGAGGAAATCAAGTATGACCCCAGCCGCGTAGATACAGTTATTGACGAACAAAGAGATAAATTAGCCACATTAGTACCTGTAGAAGGACGGGCTGCACAAATCGGAGATATGGCAGTTATTGATTTTAAAGGTGTAATTGCTAAAGCTGAAGGTGATGATCCTGACAGTGAACCTAAACCAATTCCCGGTGGTGAAGGAACGGATTTTCAAGTTGAGTTACAAGAGGATAAGTTTATTCCCGGTTTTGTTTTGGGTATAGTAGGGATGAATCCTGGAGAAACCAAAGAAGTAGCGGCTCAATTCCCAGAACCCTACGGTAACGAAGAATTATCTGGTAAAGCGGCCTTGTTTACAATCACACTCAAGGAAATTAAAACCAAAGAACTGCCAGAATTAGATGACGATTTTGCTCAAGAAGTCAGCGAATTTGAGACATTAGAGGAATTGCGGGCATCATTAACACAAAGGTATCAAAAAGAAGCGGCAGATAAAACCAAAGAAAATCAGCAAGAGGCTTTATTAACGGAACTACTGAATCATGTCGAAATAGATTTACCGACAACATTCATTGATCAAGAAGTTGATGCTATGCTGACACAAACAGCGATGAAGTTGTCTG
The DNA here is from genome assembly GCA_001672075.1 of Anabaena sp. CRKS33. Taxonomy (GTDB): domain Bacteria; phylum Cyanobacteriota; class Cyanobacteriia; order Cyanobacteriales; family Nostocaceae; genus Dolichospermum. Next base: position 3,852 of record LJOT01000136.1, on the reverse strand, counting down.
AACAGGGGATAGACGTGAAAAAGCTATTTACCCAGGAAATTATTCCCCAATTGCGGGAAAGATCAAAACCCGAAGCTGTGGAACGTATTAAGCGTTCTTTATCCTTACAAGAAATTGGTAAACGGGAATCTATCGAAGTGACCAACGAAGAAGTGGAAGCCAGAGTCACGGAATTGATAGCAGAATACCCTAATGAAGACTTGGATAAAAATAGACTGGGTGGCGTTGTCAAAGAAGAACTTTTAACCAAAAAGATCGTAGACTGGTTACTAGAACGCTCATCTGTGGAATTAGTACCGGAAGGTTCTTTAAGTTCTACAGCAGCCGAAATAGATTCCCAAGTCCAAAGCACGGAAACAGTTCAGGCAGAAGAAACTAGTAATCCTGAGTAATGGGTAATGGGTAATGGGTAATGGGTAATGGGTAATGGGTAATTGGTAATTGGTAGTTAGGAAACATCTTTCCCCTACTCCCTACCCCTGCCTCCCCTACCTTCTGAATTGTGCCGTAGGGCATAATGGTTAACAGTTCGCAATTCGATTCCATTTATTGTTAAATATTCTAGTATGCTTGTATCGCAGTCGGGAAATTACCCAATTACCAGTTTGAGTTCTCTAGGCAATAGCCGCAACCTCAGCAGCCCCAGCAACATCGTCCCGATGGTGGTAGAACAGTCTGGTATGGGAGAAAGAGCTTTTGATATCTACTCCCGCTTACTGCGCGAGCGGATTATTTTTTTAGGAACACCCATAGATGATGTGGTGGCTAATTCAATTGTCGCCCAATTATTATTCTTGGATTCTGAAGACGCGGAAAAAGATATTCAATTGTACATTAATTCTCCCGGCGGATCTGTTTACGCTGGTATGGCAATCTATGATACAATTCAACAAATACGTCCCGATGTGGTAACTATCTGTTTTGGACTAGCCGCGAGCATGGGGGCATTTTTACTAACATCTGGAACTGCTGGAAAGCGGATGTCTTTACCTGACTCCCGGATTATGATTCACCAGCCTCTGGGTGGCGCTCAAGGACAGGCCATTGACATTGAAATTCAAGCGCGAGAAATTCTTTACATTAAGGGTGAATTAAATCAATTAATGGCCAAGCATACTGGTCAACCCCTGGAAAGAATTGAAGCTGATACAGAGCGCGACTTTTTCATGTCAGCAGAAGAGGCGAAGAATTATGGTTTGATCGATCAGGTCATTTCTAGGCAAAATCTTCCCACAGCAGGGTAAAACGTCACTATTCTGAAATAAGAGGCTGATATGTCTAAGTACGACTCCCATTTAAAATGTTCATTTTGTGGCAAGTCTCAAGAGCAAGTACGTAAATTAATCGCAGGTCCGGGAGTCTACATCTGCGACGAATGCGTTGACTTGTGTAATGAAATCCTCGATGAGGAATTGCTGGATACAAGTAATGCTGCCTCAGCGGCACAAAAGTCAGAACCACCAGAAAAACGCCGCACCCGTTCCTCTAATCTCTCCTTTAATCAAATCCCGAAACCAAGGGAGATTAAAAAATATTTAGATGAACACGTGATTGGCCAGGATGAAGCTAAAAAAGTCCTGTCGGTGGCTGTTTACAATCACTACAAGCGGTTGGCTGTTCTTCAGTCTAAGGCTAGTGGTAAACCGGGTGCTGATGATGCTATTGAACTACAAAAGTCTAATATTTTACTCATTGGACCAACTGGTTGCGGTAAGACTCTATTAGCACAAACTCTAGCCAAAATTCTGGATGTTCCCTTTGCGGTGGCTGATGCTACAACTTTAACGGAAGCAGGCTATGTGGGGGAAGATGTAGAAAATATCTTGTTGCGACTGTTACAAGTGGCAGATTTGGACGTGGAAGAGGCTCAACGGGGGATTATCTACATTGATGAAATTGATAAAATCGCCCGCAAAAGTGAAAATCCCTCAATTACCAGAGATGTTTCCGGGGAAGGGGTACAGCAAGCTTTGCTGAAAATGCTAGAGGGGACTATTGCTAATGTACCACCCCAGGGCGGACGTAAGCACCCGTACCAAGACTGTATTCAAATTGACACAAGTAATATCTTGTTTGTCTGTGGTGGTGCTTTCGGCGGTTTGGAAAAGGTTGTAGATCAGAGAATTGGCAAAAAGTCAATGGGCTTTGTGCAACCAGGAGAAGTGCAAACTAAAGAAAAACGCGCTGCTGATACCCTGCGTCATCTACAACCGGATGATTTGGTCAAATTTGGCATGATTCCTGAGTTTATCGGGCGCATTCCCATGGTGGCTGTAGTAGATCCTTTGGATGAGGAGGCACTGATGGCAATTTTGACAGAACCACGGAGCGCCCTGGTGAAACAGTACCAAAAACTACTAAATATGGATAATGTCCAGTTAGATTTTAAACCAGATGCGTTAAAAGCGATCGCTCAAGAAGCTTATCGGCGGAAAACTGGAGCGCGAGCTTTACGAGGTATTGTGGAAGAATTGATGCTAGATGTGATGTATGAGTTACCTTCCCGTAAGGATGTGACTCGTTGTACTATCACTAAGGAAATGGTGGAAAAACGTTCTACTGCTGAATTACTAGTACATCCTTCTTCTTTACCAAAACCAGAATCAGCATAATTGTCAGTTGTCAATTGTCAATTGTCAATTGTTGCTCATCAGTTGTCAGTTGTCAATTGTCAATTGTTAGTTGTTAGTTGTCAGTTGTTAGTTGTTAGTTGTTAGTTTTTAATTATTAGTTTTTAATTGTTAATTATTACCATGACTTATATAAATGTTCGGGGTGTTGATCATTATTACGAGTGGATAAAAAAACCATCAAATATGATTAAACCAGTAATGGTTTTTATGCACGGTTGGGCGGGTTCAGGCAGATATTGGCAAAGTACCGCTGAAGAATTATTAGATAGTTTTGATTGCTTACTTTATGATATGCGCGGGTTTGGACGTTCTCATGTTCAATCTGATTTAAGTTATGAATTAACAGAATATGCAGAAGATCTAGCAGTGTTATTAAATCAGTTAAATCTGGAGCGCGTTTATATTAACGCTCATTCTATGGGTGCTTCCATAGCGACTTTATTTCTCAACCGCTATCCACAAAAAGTAGAAAAAGCAATTTTAACCTGTAGCGGTATTTTTGAATATGATGAAAAGGCCTTTGCAGCTTTTTATAAATTTGGAGGATTAGTAGTTAAATTCCGTCCTAAGTGGTTAGGAAAAATCCCCTTAGCTGATAGAATGTTTATGGCTAGATTTCTCCATAGTCCCATTCCTAAATCTGAACGTCAGGCTTTTTTAGAAGATTTTATTAATGCTGATTATCAAGCAGCTTTGGGAACAATTTTCACTTCTGTGAGTAAAGAACAAGCGGAATTGATGCCCCAAGAATTTGCTAAACTAACTGTACCAACCCTGTTAATAGCCGGGGAATATGATATTATTATTCCCGCTGAATTGGGTAAAAAAGCAGCGGATTTAAATGATCAAGTTGAATTAGCAATTATTCCTAATACTGCACATTTTCCCATGTTAGAAGATGCAGAAACTTATTTAGCAAAAGTGAGAGATTTTTTAAATACAGGCTTTTAATACAATATAATTGACGATTTTTTGTGGTAAATTACCCCATTGATTTATGATCTTGGTCGTTAATTTATCTAGTAAATCAATTGTTACACAGATTCAATACCTGTCCATTTTTCATTTTAGTCCTAGATTTTTTGGTGGGAAACCTAGAAAACCAACTTATTACCTTTCCTAAATAACCTAAAATCCAGTAGTGAATAATCTGATAATCCCCAAGATAGTACCTAAAGGACCAGCTACAGTATTAACTCTATCACCTGTTTTAGCTAAA
>LJOT01000135.1 GCA_001672075.1 Anabaena sp. CRKS33 | reverse complement strand
AGTTGCCCAAAACCTGTTCCCTGTTCCCTGTTCCCTGTTCCCTGTTCCCTGTTCCCTGTTCCCTTGTCATAACGACAATTTTTAACGCCAACCTACTTATTATGATTTATGCACATGATTGAAGTTGAGCATCTTAGTAAAACTTATGGTTCAACAACAGCAATTACTGATGTTACCTTTAGGGTTGAACCAGGGGAAATTTTAGGATTTTTAGGTCCAAACGGTGCCGGTAAAACCACAACCATGCGAATTTTAGCCGGCTATTTACCTGCCAGCAGTGGCACAGCGAAAATTGACGGTTATGATGTCCATGATCATTCTTTGCTTGTGCGTCAGCGCATTGGCTACTTACCAGAGACACCGCCCTTATATCCAGAAATGACGGTGGAAGGATTTTTACACTTTGTAGCCAGGATTAAAGGAGTTTCGGCAGGCGATCGCTCGACAAAAGTAACAGCAGCTATAAAAAGATGTAACCTAGAAGAGAAGCGCCAAGTCATTATTCGTAAACTGTCGAAAGGTTATCGGCAAAGGGTTGGTATTGCCCAAGCGATCGTTCATGATCCTCCAGCTATTATTCTTGATGAACCTACAGTGGGACTTGATCCCCGGCAAATTGCAGAAGTACGCAACTTAATTAAAAGTTTAGCAGGAACACACACTATTATTCTCTCTACACATATTCTCCCAGAAGTGAGTATGACCTGTAGCCGAGTTGCCATTATTAATCGCGGACAAATAGTGACAACTAATACCCCAGAAAATTTAATGACACAATTAACAGGTGGGGCAGGATATGAATTAGAAATTACAGGAGAAGCACCTTTAGCGAAACAAATGTTACAAAATATATCTGGCGTGAGTTTAGTAGAATCAATGCCTACCCATCAACATTTGCTAGAAAATCATACTTATTTACGGGTAATATTACAGCCGGGAGAAGAACCAGGAAAAGAAATTGCTAGTGCTTTAATTCGGGCTGGATTTGGTTTATATGAAATGCGTCGTATTAGTGCAACACTAGAAGATGTTTTCTTAGAATTAACCACAACAGAAAAGAATTTACCCACAAATATAAACTCAGACATCGAAGAAGGAGAAACTGCATAAATGGGTATAGTCATCGCCAATATTATTGCCATTTATCGTCGAGAACTACAGAGTTATTTTGTTTCCCCATTAGCTTATGGCATAGCTAGTGCATTTTGGTTTTTAGCCGGTTTATTTTTCGTCATGATTTTATTCGGACCCGATGGAATTTTAGTCACAGTTTCTGCCTATGATTTACAAGGGCAACAATTTGCGCCAAAAATAGATGTTCCCTACGAATTTAGTAGAGCATTTTTAGATAGAATGGGATGGTTAATGTTATTCATCTTGCCTATTTTGTCCATGGGACTCTACGCGGAAGAACGCAAACGAGGAACTTTAGAACTATTAGCCACATCACCAGTTACTAACTGGGCTGTAGCCGTAGGCAAATTATTAGGAGTATTAACATTTTTCTTGACAATGATTTTACCTTTAATGGGATTTGAAGCGATCGCTTTATCCAATTCCACTCCTCCCATATCACCCACAATTCCCTTACTGGGTCACTTAGGATTACTCTTACTAGCAGCAGCAATTTTATCATTAGGAATGTTTATTTCCTCATTAACAGATAGTACAATTTTATCGGCAGTTCTCACCTTTGCCATAGTTATTTTGCTGTTATTTTTTGATTTAATTGCCAAAACCATTCCCGGTCCAATTGGTGAAGCAGTTAGTCATTTATCACTCCTCAAACATTACAATACCCTGATTCAAGGAATTTTCGATACTAGCAGCTTGATTTTATTTGCCAGTTACATTATCTTAGGTATTTTTCTCACAGCCCAATCAATTGATGCACTTCGCTTTCAACGTCAGTAATTGTCATTTGTCATTTGTCAGTTGTCCGTTGTCGGTAGGAAAAATCTTATCCTCTGCACCCCTGTCACCTGTCACCTGTCACCTGTCACCTGTCACCTGTCACCCGTCACCTGTCACCTGTTCCCTACTATAAAAAATGAATAAAAACAAACTTTGGAAACTTATATTTTGGCTAGGACCATTCTTCATCACCACTGGTTTAACCATTCGTTTAACATCAGTAAATTCAAGAATAATCCCCTTATCATTAATAATAACAGGTGCAGTTATTTGTGCCTTGTGGGTAGTAGTACAAACTCAACAAAGTAAATGGTGGCAAAAGCGTTCTACCCAATCTACTACTAATGCCTTAATCGCAACTTTGTCCGTATTAGTTATATTAGGATTAATTAACTTTTTAGGTATTCGTTACCACCTGCGTCTAGACTTAACAGATACTCAATTATTTACTTTATCACCTCAATCCAGGGAATTAGTCAGTAATTTACCCGAAACCATGAAAGTTTGGTTATTTACTAAAGAAAAAAATTCCCAAGATCAGGAATTATTAGATAACTATCATCGTCAAAGTAACAAGTTTAAATTTGAGTATGTTGATCCTGAATTAAAACCAGGACTAGTAGACAGATTTGGTGTTAAAGATTATGGCGAAGTTTATCTAGAATTTCAAACAAAAAGGCAATTAGTACAAAGAATTAGTGAGGATGAACGACTATCGGAAATAAAATTAACTAATCGTTTACAACAAATGATTAATCCTAAAACGGCTAAAGTTTACTTTCTTCAAGGACATGGTGAACACCCACTTTCCGCTAGTAAAGGGGCAATTTCTAAAGCAATACAGGGCTTAACTGATAAAAACTTTACTATATCAACTTTGAATTTAGCAGAACGTCCTCAAGTTCCTGATGATGCCGATGTTGTAATTGTAGCTGGACCCCAAAAAGAATTATTAACCGGAGAAGTTACAGCTTTACAAAATTATCTTAATCGTGGTGGTAACTTATTATTGATGATTGATCCCAACACCAACCCGAAAATAGATACTCTTCTGAAAGAGTGGGGTGTGCGTTTAGATAATCGCTTGGTCATTGATAATTCTGGAGAAAGTTTGCAGCTAGGACCAGCTACTATTTTGGTGACAGAATATGGACAGCATCCTATTACTCAAGATTTTGCCAATAATATTTCTGTATATCCATTAACTCGTCCTCTGGAAATTGATCCTGTCTCTGGTGTTGAGTCTATGGTTTTATTAAAAACTAAACCCTATCCTAACAGTTGGGCAGAAAGTGATCAAAAAAGTGAAAAACTAGAGTTTAATGAAGATAAAGACTTAAAAGGACCTTTAACTTTAGGAGTAGCATTAACCAGAAAGTTATTAAATTCCCCAACTACAATTCCAAATCCAATTCCAACTACCACAACTTCCCCAACTACTGCAATTCCAAATCCAATTCCCACTGCCAAAAATTCCCCAACTGTAATTCCAAGTCCAATTCCAACTACCACAACTTCCCCAACTACTGCTAAAGAATCACGGTTAGTAGTATTTGGAAACTCAAATTTTGCCACTGATAGTTTATTTGAACAACAGTTAAATGGAGATGTCTTTTTAAATACGGTTAGTTGGTTAAGTCAACAGGATGAAAAACTTCTGTCAATTCGTCCTAAAGAACCAAAAAATCGCCGGATTATTATATCAAATCTGGAAGCTAACTTGTTAACAATATCTGCCGTGTTTTTATTACCTTTACTGGGTTTGCTAACAGGTTTTATTATTTGGTGGAAACGTAGATGAAAAATAAATTAGTAATTCATAATGCGAAACTAAAACATTGGCTTTGCTTTCAAGATCCTGACGAAATCATCCAAACTAATAGTATTGATCAAGTTGTTCCTAAATTGCAACTCGTCAATGATTTGATTAGCAAACATCAAATATATGGGGCAGGTTTTATTAGTTATGAAGCTTCAACAGCTTTTGATTCAATACTAAGAACCCATTCTCCTTGTTCATTTCCGTTACTCTGGTTTGGATTATATAAAAAACCAGAAATTATTGATTTACCAAAACCTACCTTAGCTGATAAATATAAACTTAATTGGACACCTTCAGTAAGTGAAGAAGAATATCATCAAGCCATTAGTAAAATTAAAAAATATATTTCCTTGGGGGAAACTTATCAAGTCAATTATACATTACGTTTAAATGCACCTTTTAGTGGTGATACTTGGGAATTATTTCTGAAATTAGTAGAAGCACAAAAAGCAGATTATGGGGCTTATGTTGATATTGATAACTTTGCTATTTGTTCCGCTTCCCCTGAACTTTTTTTTCATCTTGATGATCATCACTTAACCTCGCGTCCCATGAAAGGAACAGCAGCTAGAGGTTTAACATTAGTCGCTGATCATGCTATTGCTAAAGAACTACATTTTTCCGAAAAAAATCGCGCGGAAAATGTGATGATTGTGGATATGATTCGCAATGATATAGGACGAATAGCTAATATTAATACAGTCAAAGTTCCCAGTTTATTTAATGTTGAGAAATACCCTACAGTTTGGCAAATGACATCTACCGTTACAGCTAAAACAACAGCTTCCATAAGTGAAATTATGGAGGCGTTATTTCCCTGTGCTTCTATTACCGGCGCACCTAAAGCCCGGACAATGGAAATTATTCAGGAATTGGAAAATACACCGCGCCGTATTTATACTGGCTGTATTGGTTTTATTAGTCCCCAACGTCAAGCCCAATTTAATGTTGCTATTCGGACTGTATTAATTGATAAAGAAAATAAGCAAGCAGAGTATGGAGTTGGAGGAGGAATTGTCTGGGATTCTGTGAGTAGTGATGAATATCAAGAATGTCAGATTAAAGCCCAAGTTCTCACATTAAATCAACCTGATTTCTCACTTTTAGAAACAATTTTATGGCAGCCTCAAAATGGTTATTTTGTCTTGAATTATCATTTACAACGTTTACAAGATTCAGCAAATTACTTTGGTTTTAAAGTTAATATAAATAATGTAAAAACTCAACTTGATCAATTAACACAATCATTTGCAAATCAAGATTATAAACTACGGTTATTATTAGATTCTCAAGGTGAAATTGTATATCAAACAATACCTTTATTGGCTGTAAATAATCAGCAATTTGTCAAACTAGGTATGTGTTGCACACCGATTGACTCCACTAATATATTTTTGTATCATAAAACAACAAATCGCCAAGTTTATGAAATAGCAAAAGCCCCTTTTCCTGATTGTGATGATGTTTTATTGTGGAATGAAAGAGGTGAAATAACAGAAACCTGTATTGGTAATATTGTGGTAGACTTGAATGGAGAATTGCTGACACCTCCAGTAAAGTGCGGTTTATTAGCAGGGACTTTTCGCGCTAATCTACTTGATAAATGTAAAATCAGAGAAGAAATTGTCACAGTAGAAATGTTAAAATATAGCCATCGTATCTATATAATTAACTCAGTGCAAAAATGGCGAACAGCGGTTTTAATTTCTCATTAACAAAATGATTTTATTAATTGATTATCAATATGAAATTACCAAAAACAACTTGGATTTTAATACTTTTAGCTCTGGGTTTGGGCAGTTTTGTATACTTCTATGAAATTAAAGGAAAAACTCAATCAACAGAAATAAAAGCCGAAAAACAGAAAATTTTCTCCTTTACTGCTAATGATGTCCAATCTTTAACAATTAAAGCCAAAAGTACAACATTAAAACTAGAAAAAAGGAATACAACTGAAAAACCTGCATGGGAAATTAAATCTCCCATATCAGCACCAGCAAATGATGCAATTGTTTCTTATTTGATGGATTTGTTAGTTGATGGTAAAATTGAAAGAACAGTATCAGTTTTACCTACTGAATTATCAGAATTTGGTTTAGATAAACCTGTAGCGACTATTGATATTAAACTCAAAAATCAACAAAGTCATCAATTGATTTTAGGTAAAGCTGAGTTTAATAATCGCTTCTTATATGCTCAAGCTGATGCTAATCAAAATCTCAACTTATTGTTAGTTTCCCGGGATTTTTTTAATGCAGTCAATCGAGACATATCAGAATGGAAACAAATACAAGAAAAGACTAAGTAAAACCATTACCTGTCCTTCCTAAACCAGACCCTCAATGACAAAACAAACAGCAATCTTATTAATTTCTTGTCCAGATCAACGGGGATTAGTAGCAAAATTTGCTAATTTCATTTTCTTTTGCTAGATTTTGGAGAATGAAAACTCCCTGAATGCTTTAGCCCTGATCTTATTTCCGTAACTTCCCAAGGAGAGAAACTTTAGTTCTCACGACAATCTAGAATATTATGCCAGTTGGGTAAGTCCTGAAAATCAATAAGATCATCAAAAATAAAAAATGTGGCTATGTTGCAAACAAAACCACATTTAAAGAAAATTAAACTCAAGTTAACGAGCTTGACCGTGAGCAGAAGCCGCATCAATGGGCTTCATCAGATATAATTGTAATAACTGCCAACCATGGGACACATAAATTGGAAGTTTTTGGAAGAATTGCAGGAATTTAGGAGTATTAGAGTTAGAAATTGCTGCCAATTTCTCATTATTCTGGACGCAAACATCTAAACGTTCATAAAAAGCTGGGTTATCAACATCCAACATCACAGGGAAGACTCTACCGGCGGTTTCATTGGTCTTCTTAATTACGTGAATATCATACTCTCGCGCATCTAAGCCCAAAGAAGCATAAAAGTCCTTGCGTTGGATATCATTGAGATACATAGTTGCAAATACTGACAACAGGAAAAAGCGACTCCATAATTTTGCTCTCCAGTCATTCAACATTTGCGGCTGCGCTCTCATTATGGCATCAAAGAAATCCCCGTGACGGTTTTCATCTTGACACCAGTTTTCAAAGAAACGGAAAATTGGATAAATCCGATCTTCAGGATGGGATTCTAAATGACGATAAATGGTGATATAACGCCAATAACCGATCTTTTCAGAAAGATAGGTAGCATAGAAGATAAATTTGGGCTTAAAGAACGTATAACTGCGGCTCTTAGTCAAAAACCCTAAATCTAGAGAAAGATTAAAGTCCGACATAGCTTTATTCAAAAACCCAGCGTGACGGGCTTCATCCCGTGACATCAAGTTAAAGCACTCAGCCAAAAGAGGGCTTTTATCCTTTAAGCGACGGCCGAGTTCCTTATATAACAGGAATCCAGAAAACTCCGCTGTACAAGAACGTTCCAGAAACTCAATGAACAGTTGACGAGTTTCACCGTCAATGTGATCCCATGATTGTTCAAACTGAGCATCTCTAACAAAGTGATGACGGTTGTAGTCAACGCGAAATTCTGCCAAAATAGCTTGTAATTCGTCTTCATTGACAGAAATATCCATCCGCGCCATTTCATCGAAATCAGTCGTGTAAAACCTTGGTGTTAAAAGGGTTTCCTTCGCAGGGGATTTAACTCCGGGACGGATTTCGTCAAAGCTTGGTTTTTTGAGAGAGTCTACCATGTTTTGATTTGCTCTTTTATCTTTCTTTTTTTGATTACACCGGAAAGCTGATTCTTATGCTCTCACAAGGTGCAGACGACAACAATTATGATTTTGTATGAGATTCAGTGTAGCAATATCTAGCCCAAAAATGGGTGGATAAATGATTAAGAGTTGCAAAAATCCACAAAAAACGGTTTATATGATATTTGGGTTGCAAAGGAGTTGTGGGGGAATTAACGAACCGCTCCAGACACAGAAGACTTTATATGTCAAGCTTATTGACTTTTCAACCTCATGATGTATACCCCGAATCATAAATTCAACCACCAGCGCCTCCTTATACACTTCCTCCAAAAACCCAGGACCCAAAACCCGTTGTACCTCAATAGCAGCCCCAATAACCTCCCCCGTAAGCTCATTCATATCCTCCCCCAAACCTCTTACCTCCGTGTCCTCTGTGCTTGGAGTGGTTCGTATTCATCACATAATCCTTTGGCTTTTGAGTGTGTGAAGTTTTTTCTTTCCTGAATAAAATTCCTGTTGTTTTCTTTTTTAACGTTCAATCCCACATTGATCACAAACAAAGACTATAAACCTTGTTTAGTTGTGGAATTTCCATCTACATATCATGATTCTCATGACGCAAGAGAGCTTGATAATAAAAAATTACATTTACTCACATTAGCAGGAGTTCCCCTAATTTATTCAAGAATTAAAGACTTTGGATTATTACATCTTTACTCGCAAAATCAAGAAGTAATATTTAATTTATTCACAGGCGAAAAAAGAGAAAATGCCAAAGCCTTAATTAAAAACTATTGCGAACCATCTAATTTTGCTAATGTTCTAGCTATAGCATAGTAATTGCTAACTTACCCGCCTAGCACTGAAGTGCAAGGCTAATAACAAAAGTCGTCTCAAGACGACTGAGAAAAGAAAAGATTTGAGTCCGTTTTAACGGACTTTCGCTATTAGCCTGGGGTTTCAACCCTAGGCGGTTTGTGTAACCAACTACAAATCCTGAAGTGCAAGGCTAATAACAAAAGTCGTCTCAAGACGACTGAAAAAAGAAAAGATTTGAGTCCGTTTTAACGGACTTTCGCTATTAGCCTGGGGTTTCAACCCTAGCTGGTTTGTGTAACCAACTTACGATTTATCATCACCCTCCCCCAAAGATCACGAAAATGCTACAATCTACATCATGCTAGGGGTGCTTAGGAAACTAAGCTGAGATCAAACCCTTAACACCTGAGTCTGGATAATACCAGCGGAGGGAAGCTGTTTATTGAGGAATTGGATATGCGTACAGAATGGGTAGCTAAGAGACGTGGACAAGACAACGTATCGCAAATGCACTACGCTCGTCGGAGTGTAATCACTGAAGAAATGCAATACGTAGCCAAGCGGGAAAATCTGCCGGCTGAACTTATCCGCGCTGAAGTAGCACGGGGACGGATGATTATCCCTGCAAATATTAATCACACAAATTTAGAACCGATGGCTATTGGTATCGCTTCTAAGTGTAAAGTTAACGCTAATATCGGTGCTTCTCCTAATTCTTCCAATTTGCAGGAAGAGGTTGATAAACTTAATTTGGCGGTAAAATATGGCGCTGATACGGTAATGGATTTGTCTACAGGTGGTGGTAATTTAGACGAAATTCGTACCGCAATTATCCAGGCTTCTCCTGTTCCCATTGGGACTGTTCCAGTTTACCAAGCTTTAGAAAGTGTTCACGGAACAATTGAAAATCTCACTGCTGATGACTTTCTGCACATTATCGAAAAACACGCCCAACAAGGGGTAGATTATCAAACTATCCACGCGGGGATTTTAATTGAACATTTACCTTTAGTGAGAAACCGAATTACTGGTATTGTTTCTCGCGGTGGCGGAATTTTGGCGCGGTGGATGTTGCATCACCATAAACAAAACCCGCTGTATACCCATTTTAACGACATCATTGAGATTTTTAAGAAATATGATGTTTCTTTCAGTTTAGGCGACTCCCTGCGCCCAGGATGTACCCATGATGCGTCCGATGAAGCCCAGTTGGCGGAACTGAAAACTCTGGGAAATCTCACCCGTAAAGCTTGGGAACATGATGTGCAGGTGATGGTAGAAGGTCCGGGTCACGTACCTATGGATCAAATTGAGTTCAATGTCCGCAAACAAATGGAGGAGTGTTCGGAAGCACCTTTCTATGTTCTTGGTCCTTTGGTTACAGATATTGCTCCTGGTTATGACCATATTACCTCAGCTATTGGGGCGGCTATGGCGGGCTGGTACGGTACAGCGATGTTGTGTTATGTGACACCTAAAGAACATTTAGGTTTACCTGATGCTGAAGATGTACGGAATGGGTTAATTGCGTATAAAATTGCGGCTCATGCTGCGGATATTGCGAGACATCGGCCAGGTGCTAGAGATAGGGATGATGAACTTTCTAAAGCTCGCTATAATTTCGACTGGAATCGTCAATTTGAGTTATCTTTGGACCCGGAAAGAGCGAAGGAATATCACGACGAAACTTTACCGGCAGATATCTATAAAACTGCTGAGTTTTGTTCGATGTGTGGACCAAAATTCTGTCCAATGCAGACTAAGGTTGATGCTGATGCTTTGACTGAGTTGGAGAAGTTTTTAGCGAAAGAACCTGTAGCGCAAGGTTAATTAGTGAACAACCAAATCCCCGATTTCTCTAAGAAGTCGGGGATCTAAAACCTTAGTTTTAGGAATCAAAATAAATCTAAAAGCCTTATCAAAATGGAGAAGAAATTAATGAAAATTCATCAATTGATATTCCAAGGATGTGCGCTAGTTATTCTGACTGCATTACCTTCTTATGCTACTTCTGGTGGGAATTATAATTTAAGAATTGCATACTCTAGACCAAGTAGTAATCTTTCTGAATCACAGAATCAGTAATTAATCCCGTTTGTTTTCCTTCTGGTGTTGCTATATTCACAAATACTCTACTAGGGTGTCCAGCACGGGAAACATTACTGGTAATCATAGCTATAATAGTTTGCGATAAACCAGTACCAATATTGTTAGATTGAACAACTAAAGCAGGACGACGTTTAGCAGTTTTTAAGTTTGAGTCTGGGAACAAAACCAGCACTACTGAACCACGATTATAAGGCATCGTAAACTTCCATCTCTGGTTGATCCCAATCTTGTGCAAAACATTGTAATCTAGCTCTTAATTTTGCGGCTTGTTCTTCATTAATTCCGCGAGATGACAAATCTACAGAAGCATTGGTATCGAGAAAAGTTACAATTATTCGCGCTGTATTTATGCCTGTTGGCGTTTCTTTTAGCTCAATTTTCCCGTCTTTGTAAATGCCTTCGATTGACTGTAACATTAGTTTAATTTTTGGGGTAAACTACTTTTAAAAGTATGGTTTTGGTAGTAACATAATTATTATATAATATTTTTCATGTTTAGTGTGATTTTTGTAGAAAACAAATGTGATTTTTGATATAATAAGATGACTCGACAATCTCATGATCAATTTGCTAAAGAATATCTAGAGGAATTATTAACACCTCTAGGAACAATTAAAAAAAGCGAAAAGGTTAAAAGTGAAGTTCAAGAAATTGATGTTTGGTTTGAACCCTTTTCTGATCAAAATCAGGAAAATCTACCTTTAGGTTTATTAGGGAAGATGGCTAAAACTCAATGTTTATTTGAGCCTTTTCGCAATCCACCATCGGAAATAGAAATTCGCAGTTGTTTACTTAAATTATATGCCGTTCATGGTGATGTAGTTAGGAAAGCAAAACGCGAAAGCAGAAATATTGCTGAATCAGAATTACCGATTTTATGGA
>LJOT01000417.1 GCA_001672075.1 Anabaena sp. CRKS33 | reverse complement strand
ACAATTGATGGTGTTTCCCGTCCAGTTCCGCAGCCATTCTTTGTCATTGCTACCCAAAACCCCATTGAGTACCAAGGGACTTTTCCCCTTCCAGAAGCCCAAATGGACCGGTTTATGCTGTCTTTAAGTTTGGGATATCCTTCGGAATCTGAAGAAATGCAAATGCTGCAAAATTTACAAGCAGGTTTAAAGGTTACTGATTTACAGCCCTGTATTAGTTTAGAAGAAGTACAGGCATTACGTCAAGCTTGTTCCCAGGTTAAAGTAGCAACATCTTTACAAGAGTACATTTTAGAATTGGTGCGGACTACTAGACATGATGAAGAAATTACCCTGGGTGTTAGTCCCCGTGGTACGGTAGCGTTACAAAAAGCTACTCAAGCTTTGGCTTTTATCTTAGGTAGAGAATATGCTCTTCCCGATGATATCAAATTTCTCGCACCCCACGTTCTTTGTCATCGTCTGATTCCTAGAGGGGGACGAAATGCTAAAACTATAGTTGAACGGTTATTGCGCTCTGTGCCTATTCCTTAATATGTTGTAATATTATGGGAGGTATAACTTCCCATAGAGTATACCTATTCTGAAATTGGTGATGAGAAATAGTTATAGTACATTTATTTAGGACTTATGTATAAAGTATTGATTACTGAAAAAGTACCCAGGACGCACTAAATTCCGTAAATACCGATAAATTAACCAAGCTAAAACTCCTAAACAGAGATTGAGCGCAATATCCCTGATTATAAACCAAAAAATCCCTGGCTCAAACCAAAGTTCCCACCGCAAAGGACTAATTTTTCTATACAAAATCAAAAATCTAAATATAGAATTTCCACCCAAGAAAAACATTAATAATACTAAACCTTTTTGCCAATTACGCACTGAGGATCTATGTCCAGAAATTAACATTAAAGGACGTTTACGCTGTAATTTTCTCAGTAATTTTTCCCACCTCCAAAACATCCATAACAGTAAGGGAAATAAACCATAAGTAAGTAGGTATAAGGGCTGTGGAAACCTGCCAGCAATAGATAAAATATTAACTAAAGCATGAAAAAAGACAGAATTTAACCAAGCGGTAAAAATCAAATTCCGATCTCGATCGCACCTTGTTTTAGTACCAATATATACCGCCAAAGCGTAACCCCAAGGAGCGGAAAACATCAGATGAACTGGTGTACCAATAGTCCTTTCTAAAATTGAGGATGTACCATTAAATAGATAAATCCAGGTTTCTTCTGCTGCGAACCCTAAAGCTACTGCTATAGTAAACAAAAATACAGTAGTACCTCGCAAATAATACTGACGTTGTAAATAGCAAATGGGCAGAATAACTGCTACCAATTTACAACTTTCTTCAATTGGTGCTATTGCTAATATTTGCCTAAAAATTATACCAAGAAAATGACGCTGTATCTGTTGCCAGTTTAAAAGCCAGTTAGCAGTGTTTTCCAGAGCAAATTCCAGCCCAAGAGCCACAAAACCAGATATAGCGCCAATAATGAACAATATGAGTAAATTTAACACAGGTGGGGCAGCAGGGGTTCTGCGGTAGTAAAACCACAAAAACAGCAAGGGGGGAATTACTGCCCATAGCACTAGTAATAAATTATTCACTCACCTGGGCAATTATAGTACGATGACGAGGACTATTGCTAGTAATAGTAGGAGCGTTAAAACCGGACTTAATTAAAGCCTGTTCAATGTCCAAACTAAAATATTCGTCTAAATAAGGTTCGGTGCTTTTGAGCAGCGTCAAAATATAAGGTGGCATTTTTTTGTAATTTTCTGCTTTGGGGTTGATGTCCATAATTGCTAAATGGCCACCTGGACCTAAGATACGTCTAGCTTCAGTAAAAATTCTGTAAGTTGCTGATTGTGGTAATTCATGACACATCAGACAAATAGACACTAAATCAAAGGTAGCATCTGTAAACCCTGTAGATTCTGCTTGAGCGTGAACCCAGTTAATTTGAGTTTGATGTTCTTGACTACGATAATTAGCTACAGCTAAGAAGTAAGGAGATAAATCTAAACCGGTAATTTTGGCTTGGGGATAAGTTGCTTGTAAAGCAAAGGTACTTAATCCTACAGCACATCCTAAGTCTAATATATTTTGTGGTTGGGGATCAATTTTTTCTTTGAGAATATTGTGGTAACTTTGACGCAGTTTGGTGTCACCTTGAGAACCGGCTTCAGTCCAGATACTAGCATGAACGGTGCGAGCAGCTACTTCTAATTCAAAAGCTGCTGGCCAACCTAAATTTCCCTGTTCGTAGGCATGAAATGTCCGCAAATAGTATTCTGGGTAATTAATTTTAATTTGGGGATTTTCAACTTTTGATAAGTCCTTTACCCAGTCACGCTGTTGCAGTTTTTCTACTTCTTGAGTCCAGGGTACACCTATTTTTTCTGCCCGTTTAATCATCATTTGTCGGGCTTGGTGTTTGGCCAGGTTTGCTAGGGGTTTAATCGCTAAAATGCCATTAAT
>LJOT01000735.1 GCA_001672075.1 Anabaena sp. CRKS33 | reverse complement strand
ACATTCGGTTCGGTTCGGTCGGGTCTTGAATCTGCGTGATGGTCGGCGCAGGAGGCTCACGTGGCTCACGCGGAGCCCTGCCCGCTGCAGCAATACGAGTCTTTTGCGCCTCCTCCTCGGGGCTGAGAAGCTGTGATCGACGGGGCGCCGTAAAGATGGGTACTCCGTCTTGCAGCACCGTGCTATCGGGCGGCACAATCATCGGCTTCCCAGGCTCCTTCGGGTATAGCGGCGAGCCAACGCGCTCAAGGTAATTGGCCACCGCGTCAGAAACCCGTCTGAATTTTTCATCACTGGCAGCGACAAAATCCATCATGCCGTGAATCATCCTTGCCGCAAGTAATGGGTTTTGTTCAGCGACTCCAGCAGCAGTTTCATACGCTTTCTTCTGTTGAGGGTCTTGCTCAACATCCGCCGACTCACGCAGCAACTTGATGCCTATCTCCGGGTTCATTCTCAGAGCATTGACGATGCTGCCAGACCGACGCAGACGAGATTCAACCATCGCAGCAGGCATGCGCTCTATTTCGCGTGCGATGAACGCTCTGCTGGCTTCGCTGTTGGTCAACTGCAGCAGCCGCAACTGCTGCTGTCTTGACATCTCCTCGAACGGCACCGCTTGAAGTTGCTGTAACTCAGCCTCATTGGCGGCCGCACGTTGCGCAGCC
>LJOT01000734.1 GCA_001672075.1 Anabaena sp. CRKS33 | reverse complement strand
TGCAGCAGCCGCAACTGCTGCTGTCTTGACATCTCCTCGAACGGCACCGCTTGAAGTTGCTGTAACTCAGCCTCATTGGCGGCCGCACGTTGCGCAGCCTGCTGCTCCAACGCAGCCTTCTGCCGCATGGCATCCATCTGCATGGCCTGCTGCTCACGCGCAGCCTGCATCTCCTCGATGGTGGCACCCAGTTTCAAGCCCTGCAGCACCCCAGCGAAGGGGTCCGCTTGGGGGAGCACGTAGTTCATCGGTTGGACCATGATTTAACCTCCGGGGGGCGGCATCACGGCCCATGCAGGAAGACCACTGACAACACCGGGTTGAATCGGAGCACCCCCGAAAATCGAGCGACCGGTGGCCAACTGGAACCCGGCTAGTTGCCCTGGAATCTGCGCCAGTTGACCGAACGCTGCACCGCGCCCCAGCGCACCACCAGCCTGGGCCGCACCCTGCTGCTGGAGCAGCCCCGCGACAGACTGCCCCGTCTGTATTCCCGCCGTGCCGACGCCCGCAGCGGACTGCTGCCCGAGTGCCGTGAGCCCACCCAGGCGCTGATACTGCCGATCAAGAGCATCCTGCAGCATCTGCGGACGAAACTGCGCCAGTGCGCCTTGCAGGTTTCCGCCTCGCAGCCCGCCCGTAGCCGATGCGTTCTGCAGCATCGCCTC
>LJOT01000733.1 GCA_001672075.1 Anabaena sp. CRKS33 | reverse complement strand
GGCCTCAGCGCGGCTCGATGCAGATGGAACCGTCCCGCTGCGGCACCAGCGCCACGGTTGCGCCTTGGTTCGCCGCGCCGCGGCGCAGCGCATCCCATTGCCGAGCGGCGAACACCAGCTCTCGGTAAACGTCAGCGTTCATCGTCACCGGCCACGGCTGCCCAGCTTCGGCCGCGATGTTCTGCGCCAGCGCGGCCTCGGTTTGCGGGGTAAACATGCCAATGTCCTTTCGATTCGGAGCCAGAGGCCGAACCCCTCGCTCAAGTTGACCCGCAAGGGCGGGCGGCAGTGTCTTGTTCATCGTTGCTCCTGTAGCGCCCTTGCGGGCAAGTTAGCTCGAACGTTAGGTCCTCAGTAGTTGCCGTCGCAAAGCACCACGGCCAGCGTGTGCGTCGTCGGCAGGCGCTCAAACTGCTCAGGGGTCGCGCTGGCGGCCAAGCCGTGCGCCAGCAGCTTTTGGTTCAGCACGGCGGCCGCCAGTTGCTCGCTCTCAGCCACTACCACGGCAGCGGTGCCAACAGGGTAGTGCCCGCAAAACTTGGTGTTTGTCCAAACATTCATTGCGTTTCTCCACCAACGGGCCTAACCCGTCGCTCAAGGCCGACAGCCCACGGCTGCCAGCGGTTTATCGGTTGCCTACTTTGTCGCGGCCGTGGTCTGCGGCTTAG
>LJOT01000732.1 GCA_001672075.1 Anabaena sp. CRKS33 | reverse complement strand
GCCGGTGTCGCACCACCAGTAGTTTTAGAAGCCACTCATGCTAGGGCGTTAGAAGTTTGTAATTTAGCAGATTTGCAAAAACATCGAGTAATTCGTAATGAGGAAAATGGTTAATAATTATTAGTATTTGTAGGGTGTGTTAGGCAAAGCCGTAACGCACACTAAACTTGATTAATGGTGTTGTACTCATTTGTAGATTTAAAAATTATTAACCTAGAAAGAATACCCACATCAAATAATGTTAAAATTGCTGATGCCAGGGCTATTTCACTGTCCGTTCGCTCATTTTTAACCCGCAAGATTTAATTAAGCCCTACAGGGCTTGTAATCCAGGCAATTCAATTGATTCAGGCATTTTCATCTCATATAGAGCTTTTGCCATTTTATGATTGATGCTATCCCTGTGCCTTAAATAATCACCTCTGAAAGCCTTTTGTGATGGTCATAAATTTTACCTATAATTAACGAATTACTTGAAAATCACCTGTTTCCTTTTGCATTAAGGCTTTAATTCCTCTTGTCTTCTCAAAATCAGCGAATGGACAGATTTCATTCTAGATTTAAGCAAAGAATTTAGGTATTTCCAGCCATCGTGAGATAGAATCCCACCAAGCCCAAAATGACGCATTCTCGTAAATACACAAAATGTCAGATTTTAGAATGAAATA
>LJOT01000416.1 GCA_001672075.1 Anabaena sp. CRKS33 | reverse complement strand
GTTCCCTGTTCCCTGTTCCCTGTTCCCTGTTCCCTGTTCCCTGTTCCCTGTTCCCTGTTCCCTGTTCCCTGTTCCCTGTTCCCTGTTCCCTTGTCATAAAGACAATTTTTCACGCCAACCTACTTACCAATCACCAATTACACACCCAATAATTTGTAAATAATATTATTGATAATAGTAAGTGCAAAAGCACCTAAAATAGCACTCCAAATACCAAAACGCAAATAGAAACCATCTACCAACCAAGCAGCAATACTAAAACAAACAACAGCTATCATAAAAGTGAAGATACCAGATAATAAATCAAAACTGGCTAAACTGGGAACTACAAACAAAAGTTTGAGAATTGGCTTCACAAGTGCTGTAATAATACCTAAAACTGCTGCGGATAAAATCGCCTTTTCTGGAGTATCAATTTCCACTCCCAAAGGTAATTTACTAATAAAAAACAAACTAACAGCGGTGACTAACCAAACAATTAACAGCGTCGTAATATCCATTACCATAACCCCTGAAACGTAAATGGTGATTGGTGATAAATTACCTGGTTAACTTGGTTTCTGGATGTAAAAATCTTTGTAGCTTAACCAATTATTTACAAATTAACAGAAGTTTTTTCAAGAACTGCAATTTATTCTAAATATCTTTAGCTTTACTTTCCTTGTCAATCACATAATGTAACTAGGTAACAGGGAACAGGGAACAGGGAACAGGGAACAGGGAACAGGGAACAGGGAATAGGGAACAGGTAACAGGTAACAGGGAACAGGTTTTCCGCAATTTTACATTTCTTTAAAGAATGATTATAAGATTATTAGTCTTATTAAAAAACTAGAAAATAGGGAACAGGGAACAGGAAACAGGGAACAGGAAACAGGGAACAGGTAACAGGTAACAGGTTTTCCGCAATTTTACATTTCTTTAAAGAATGATTATAAGATTATTAGTCTTATTAAAAAACTAGAAAATTAATTTTTTTTCCTGTTAAGATTTCTCTTCACTCCACTTCTGGGTTTAGCATAACAAGTACCCAAGAACCCGGAATTTAATTAATGAAAAGGCCAGAAAAAATTATATTTAGGTGCTGCTGAATAAACTCTTAACCCATATAAATCAAAGCTTTGGGGCTGATAAAAAACAAAATAGGTGTCAGGTTTTTGCAGGTAAAAGTCGCAAAAAATGTTGGGGTGTAGGGGCTGTACCCCCGTATCTGCCCCTTGAGTAGGAAATGCGAAAACATTTGTTACCAACAGATAGCCCAAACTATTGCCTCTTGCCTACCCCGTCATCTCCCCAGATGTGTCAAAATAAGAAATTGTCATCAAAAATATTATAAGGTAATTTAGTGACTTCAACTGCTCAAGCTAGTGCGAGTGCGCGTCGTGCGGTCTTTCCATTTACAGCCATCGTCGGTCAAGAAGAAATGAAACTGGCGCTGCTACTAAATGTCATTGACCCCAAAATTGGTGGTGTAATGATTATGGGCGATCGCGGCACCGGCAAATCTACAACTATCCGCGCATTGGCGGACTTATTACCGGAAATACCTGTTGTTGCCAATGACCCCTTCAACAGCGACCCCAACGACCCGGACTTAATGAGTGATGAAGTGCGTCAACAAGTAGCCCAAGGGTTAGAAGTTCCCATTGCTCATAAAAAGGTGCAAATGGTAGATTTACCATTAGGCGCGACGGAAGACCGGGTTTGTGGCACAATTGACATTGAAAAGGCTTTATCTGAGGGTGTGAAGGCTTTTGAACCAGGACTACTAGCTAAAGCCAACAGGGGGATTTTGTACGTTGATGAGGTCAATTTGTTAGATGACCACTTAGTAGACGTTCTTCTGGATTCCGCAGCTAGTGGTTGGAATACCGTTGAACGGGAAGGAATTTCTATTCGTCACCCCGCGCGGTTTGTGCTTGTTGGTTCAGGAAACCCAGAAGAAGGGGAACTGCGTCCTCAATTACTCGACCGTTTTGGAATGCACGCAGAAATTCACACAGTTAAACAACCAGCTTTGCGAGTGCAAATTGTGGAAGAAAGAGGGGAATTTGACCAAAATCCTGCTGTGTATTTGGAAAAACACCAAACTCCCCAAATAGCATTACAACAGCAAATTGTCAATGCTCAGGAATTATTACCACAAGTTAATTTAGACTATGATTTTCGGGTAAAAATTTCCGAAGTTTGTTCAGAATTAGATGTGGATGGTTTGCGGGGTGATATTGTCACTAACCGCGCTGCTAAAGCCTTGACCGCTTTTGAAGGCCGGACAGAGGTTACAGTTGACGATATCCGTCGGGTAATTACTTTATGTCTGCGTCACCGTTTGCGGAAAGATCCTTTGGAATCTATTGATACTGGCTATAAGGTAGAAAAGGTCTTTTGTCGGGTTTTTGGTGTGGAACTTCCAGAAGATTCCTCACAAAAAAATGGTGCAGGAATGAAAGCCGGAGTGCGTTAGTGATCATCTGGAGACGTTCTGGGGAACGTCTCTAAAA
>LJOT01000006.1 GCA_001672075.1 Anabaena sp. CRKS33 | reverse complement strand
GGTTAAAAATTGAAGATTGGGAAATTTTCTGATAGTGTAGCACAAGCTATATCAAGTTACGTTTTCACCATTTGGAGATTGTTTGTGATGGTTGTCAGAATCAGGATAACCAGGATTTCAGGATGTACAGGATTGTTATTTATAGATTTTCTGTGAATAGTTAATGATGATAATTTATGATTTGGAGGAAAATATATTCTTGATTCTGGATAAGAGTTGTCTGAATCAGGATAACCAGGATTTAAGGATGTACAGGATTGTTATTTGTAGATTTTCTGTGAATAGTTAATGATAATAATTTATGATTTAGAGGAAAATATATTTTCTATCATTCACAAAAACCTATATTTCCTCAAAAACATCCTGTTAATCCTCTAATCGGTGGATATCCTGATTCTGACAATTTTATGAGTAAAATATATTATCATTCACAAAAACCTATATTTTCTCAAAAACATCCTGTTAATCCTCTAATCGGTGGATATCCTGATTCTGACAAAAAATATCCTGAAAATCCTCAGAGTAAATTAATTTACTGGATTCCTTAATAAAGCTACAAAACCAGCTTGAACAAATTTGTATAAGTCTGGTGGGCAAAACTTGTACTGATATTGTCGAAGTATGCCCACCCCAGAAAACTTAACCATTTTCGGATTATACAATTTAGGCGCTTAACAGCTTACTAGCTAAAAAACAAAAATCCTAAAGTTTGACTGGTTGCTTATTTTCTGTAGCTTGGTAAGGACTGTTATTGTTAACAGGTTGTGATTCCAAAAAAGCTTCTTTACCTGTAATTAATCGAGAGCGACGATTACGAGTAATATAATTCCAAGCCCATTGAATTACGACTACTATTTTAGTGTCAAACTCGATTAAGAAGTAGATATGAATTATTAACCAAAATACCCAAGCTAGGAAACCTGTAAGTTTAATAAAACCTAAATCTACCACAGCTAAATTTTGCCCAATCATTGCCAAACTACCCACGTCAGTGTAATGAAATTCTGGCAAAGTATGACCTTGAAGCCGTAGTTGAATTAGTCCACCTACATATTCTCCTTGTTGTTTGGCTACGGGTGCAACACCTGGTAAAGGTTTACCAGTTTGATGGGAGAAATTTGCTAGATCTCCAATTACGAAAATGTTTTTATAATCCTTAATGGTTAAGTTTGGTTCTACAATTACTCTGCCAGAGAAATCGCACTCTACACCTGTTTTTTGTGCTAGAACTTTCCCCATAGCTGAACCTTGAACACCCGCAGCCCATAATATAGTTTTTGAGGGAATTTCTGTGATTTCATCGCCTTGTTTAAAGGTAACAATATCATTTTCAATATTTGTTACTCTGGTGTTAGTGTGAATAATTACGCCCAACTTTTGCAAAGATTCTGCTGCTACTTTGGATAACACTGGCGCAATATGTGGAAGAATGCGATCGCCCCCTTGTAATAGTAAAATTCTCGTTTCTGATGTGTCAATGTTGCGGAAATCCTCTTTAAGAGTTTTGTATGCCAATTCGGAGATCGCACCTGCTAATTCTACACCAGTTGGACCTCCGCCTACAATCACAAAAGTCAAGTAAGCTTGGCGTTGTTTGGCATCAGTTTCTTTTTCTGCTGCTTCAAATGCTGAAAATATCCGCCGCCGCATTTCTATCGCATCTTCCACAGTTTTCAAACCAGGAGCAAATTCTTTCCAGTGGTCTTTACCAAAATAGGAATGGTTAGCACCTGTGGCTACAATTAATGTATCATAAGGTATGATTTCATCGCCTAAAATAACTTGTTGTTTTTTGGGGTCAATATCACTTACTTCTCCCAAAAACACCTTTGTATTCTTGCTTTTGCTGAATACAGATCGTAATGGTGCGGAAATATCAGCAGGTGATAATGTACCTGTGGCAACTTGATATAAAAGCGGCTGAAATAAGTGAAAATTGCGTTTATCAATCAGAGTCACATTTACATTGGTGTTGGACAGAGCCTTTGCCGCATAAAGTCCACCAAACCCACCACCAATGATAACAACCTCATGTGGTGCATTATTTTCGCGTGGAACAACCATAAACAATATTTCCTTTTGTTAAGAGTCGTGTAACCTTTCTTAACAAATATGTAACAATATTATAATATATTTTGCCGTTTATTAAGAACACTTGAAAAAATACTAAAAGTAGTCAAGGTTACTAATATTCAGTCATGGTTCATATTCCTTTTCTACAGCTAAATATTCAGGAACATTCATAAGTTCTTGAAAATCTTGAAAATTCATCAAACCCGGTAAATTATCAGTAGTTCCCTGGGCTTTCAAATGACGGAAACAAACATTCATTACTTCAGTGACAGCCATAAGTGCAGTCAGAGGAAAAAAGACAATTTTAAACCCCAAATTTTGCAATTCTTGAGGGGAAATTGGCGGAGTTTTACCACCTTCAACAATATTTGCAACTAATGGTACATGAGGAAAAGCAGCGGCTATAGTTTGCAACTCTAGCACAGATTGGGGAGCTTCCACAAACAACACATCTGCACCAGCATTAATATATAATTGACCACGATGAATAGCTTCTGCTAAACCCAACGGACCACGGGCATCAGTTCGGGCTATAATGACCAAACTACTATCACCTCGCGCTTCTACCGCAGCCCGGATTTTTCCCGCGTGTTCAGTCGCAGAAATAACTCGTTTACCTGAAAAATGACCGCATTTCTTCGGCCATTCTTGGTCTTCTAAAATTATTCCTGCTAAACCCAATTGAACCGCATCTTTGACGGTTCGCATGACATTTAAAGCATTACCATAACCCGTATCACAATCAGCAATTAAAGGTATATTAATTGACTTAGCTATCCGGCCGATACTGTAAAAATTTTCCGTAGCAGTGAGAAAACCATAGTCAGGTAAACCCAAGGTAGAAGCAGCAATACCGAAACCGCTAGTAGCAGCGACATCAAAACCTGCTTTTTCTACCAATTTTGCACTCAAACAGTCATAAACGCCAGGAATAACGATAATTTCAGGACGTGCGAGTAATTCCCGCAGTTTTTGAGCAGCCAACATACAAGTAACTATAAATGGACTATTTTCAGAATACAATAAATACTGTAAAAACGTTTTAGGAAACCTACAATAGGGCTTGCTGAATAATTTGTCTGTGAGGGGAGGCAACAGGGAACAGGGGACAGGGAAAAGTTTTAACTGTCTGGATATCCTCAATTTTCCAAATCCGACAAAGAAAAATGCACCTCTTTTGAGACACCATTAGCCAAAACCTGGCACTTTTTTGTGGTAAAAATCCGCGAAACCCTTTACCCTTTGTTAATAAATGGAAATGGTTTTAGGTTTTTCAGCAAGCCCTACAATATTGATTGTAATTCTTTTTTTGCGTCTTTGCTCCTTTGCCTCTGGGCGGGAAATCAAATTAAATATTTTTAAATTCACATTTAAATTAATCACAAATGAGTAAACCCATAGAAGTCCGCAACCCCCGCACAGGTAAATTTGATTATGTCATTGTTCCTCCACCACCAAAATTACTTTCTCAGCAATGTCACAGGCTGCGAAGGGGACAAGTTATTTGGCAAAAATTAGCAGTAGAGGAAAGAATTGCGGCCTTAAAAAAATGGAAACAAGCTATATTATCAGAACGGACTCAACTAACAGAAGCTTTAGTTAGTGATACGGGTAGACTATCAACATCAATCATGGAAATAGATTCATTTCTTGCTAATCTTGATAAATGGTGTAATTTAGCTCCGCAATTACTACAAAGTACAGCGAAAAATACATCTATTCCTTTTATTTCTTTACAACAAACTGCTGTTCCTTATCCTCTTGTTGGTGTAATTAGTCCTTGGAACTTTCCCCTATCTTTGTCTACCATTGATACAATTCCTGCTTTATTAGCTGGTTGTGCTGTCATAGTTAAACCTAGTGAAATAACTCCTCGTTTTGTCGCTCCTTTAATGACTACCCTAAACAATATACCCCAATTAAGAGAGGTTTTAAATTTTGTCGAAGGAGGATCACAAACCGGAGCCGCTTTAATTGAAGATGTAGATTTAATTTGTTTTACAGGTAGTGTAGAAACTGGGCGTTTAGTCGCTGAAAATGCCGCAATTAATTTTATTCCAGCTTTTTTAGAATTGGGAGGAAAAGACCCAGCTATTGTTTTAGAATCAGCGGATTTAGATTTAGCAACCTCAGCAATTTTATGGGCTGCTGTAACTAATACCGGACAGTCATGTTCAGCCATTGCAAGAATTTATGTTGCTGAATCTATATTTGAAGAATTTTATCATCAATTAGTGACTAAATCCCATCAATTAAAACTAGCCTACCCAACTATTGAAAGTGGTGAAATTGGTCCAATTATTTCCGAAAAACAAGCAGCTATTATTAATGATCATTTACAAGATGCTATCTTAAAAGGGGCTGTAATTCACTGTGGTGGTAAAGTAGAAGAATTAGGTGGAGGTTGGTGGTGTCGTCCCACAGTGATAACTCAAGTTAACCATTCTATGCAAATAATGACTGAAGAAACATTTGGACCAATTATGCCTGTGATGTCTTTTGCTAATATTGAAGAAGCAATAAATTTAGCCAATGATTCTATTTATGGACTTAGTGCTGCTGTATTTGCAGAGTCAGAAGAATTAGCAATAGAAGTTGCCAATCAAATAGAAGCTGGTACTATTAGTATTAATGATGCTGGTTTAAGTTCATTAATTAATGAAGGAGATAGAAATGCTTTTAAATTTTCTGGTTTGGGAGGTTCACGGATTGGTACAATGGGTTTAAATCGCTTCTTACGAAAAAAGGCATTTTTGATGAAAACTAACTCTAATAAAGATCCTTGGTGGTTTAATAATATATCTGAATGATTAAGTAGTTGAGGATGATTTAACATTTATCCCTCAAAAAAAGAATATCAGCAATAAATCCTGACTACAAACTTTCCTCTCCTGTGAAAAAAAGGTAAAATACTAATACTGTAGTTAATTTCCCATTTAGTAAGGTAAGAACATGACTAAAAATGACAAAATCAACTTTTCTACTCCTAGTGGTTTTCCTGAATTTCTACCCAGCGAAAAGCGACTAGAAGTACATTTACTAGATATTATTCGCAAGGTTTTTGAAAGTTATGGTTTTACACCCATTGAAACCCCAGCAGTGGAACGGTTAGAAGTGTTGCAAGCTAAAGGTAATCAAGGTGATAATATTATCTATGGTATCGAACCAATTTTACCACCAAATCGCCAAGCAGAAAAGGATAAATCGGGAGAAACTGGTTCAGAAGCTAGAGCTTTAAAATTTGATCAAACTGTTCCTTTTGCTGCTTATATTGCACGTCATTTGAATGAATTGACTTTTCCCTTTGCTCGTTATCAAATGGATATGGTATTCCGGGGAGAACGGGCAAAAGATGGACGTTTTCGGCAGTTTCGACAATGTGATATTGATGTGGTTGCCCGTGGTAAACTCAGTTTACTTTATGATGCCCAAATGCCGGCAATTATTACGGAGATATTTGAAAAAATTAATATTGGTGATTTTGTTATTCGCATTAATAACCGCAAAATCCTCACAGGTTTTTTTCAGTCTGTAGGCATTGCAGAACAGCAAATTAAAACCTGTATTAGTATTATTGATAATTTGGAAAAAATTGGCGAGGTTAAAGTTAAACAAGAGTTAGAAAAAGAAGGTATTTCTTCAGAACAAACGGAGAAAATTATTGAGTTTATTAAAATTGATGGCAGTATTGATGATATTTTAGATAAACTCAAACATTTAGCCGAAAATATTCCCGAAGCAGCGCAATTTAATTTAGGAGTAACGGAATTAGCAACTGTGGTTAATGGGGTGAGAAATTTAGGAGTTGCTGATAAACGTTTTTGTATTGACTTATCTATTGCCCGTGGTTTAAATTACTATACTGGCACGGTTTATGAAACTACCTTATTAGGCCATGAGGCTTTGGGGAGTATTTGTTCTGGTGGGAGATATGAAGAATTGGTAGGGATTTTTATCGGTGAAAAAATGCCTGGTGTGGGTATTTCTATCGGTTTAACTCGGTTAATTAGTCGCTTGTTAAAAGCGGGTATTCTTAATACTTTATCTGCGACACCAACTCAGGTAGTAGTAGTGAATATGCAAGAGGATTTAATGCCTATTTATTTACAAATATCACAACAATTACGTCAGGGGGGGATTAATGTTGTAACTAACTTTGAAAAACGCCCTTTAGGTAAACAATTTCAAGCCGCAGATAAACAAGGAATTAGGTTTTGTGTAATTATTGGTGGGGAGGAAGCAGCAGCGCGAAAATCATCATTAAAAGATCTACAAAGTGGTGAACAAATAGAAGTAAATTTGGTAGATTTGGTAGAGGAAATTACACGGAGAATTGCTAATAATTAAACATAATTAAAGATTAGACCTCGACCAAATCTAACTATAGCTTATGCACAAATCTTGTAGAGATGTTCTAGAAAACATTTCTACATTTTCTCAATTGTAGAAAGAAACAGTGTAGAGAGAAAAAGGCAATATAGCAGCTTTTAATCTAACTCTCTCCGTCCTTCTAATGCTCTGGACAGGGTTAATTCATCAGCGTATTCTAAATCACCACCGACGGGTAAACCAAAAGCAATACGAGTAACTTTAGTAAAGGGTTTGAGCAATTGAGCTATGTATAATGTTGTCGTTTCCCCTTCGATACTGGGACTAATGGCTAAAATCACCTCTTGAGGTTTTTGTTCGCTTACCCGTCTCACTAAAGCTTGAATAGTTAACTGTTCTGGACCAATACCGTCCATTGGGGAAATTACGCCACCTAAAACATGATATTTACCTTTATATTCGCGGGTTTTTTCTAAGGCAATCAGATCACGAGAATCTGCAACTACACAAATAGTGGTATTATCTCGCTGAGGATGACGACAAATTTCACATACTGGGTCTGCGGACAGGTGAAAACAAACTTGACACAAACCTACTTGTTTTTTTGCGTCAATAAGTGCTTGAGCTAAAGCTTCTACTTCTGCTTCTGGTCTTTTTAAGATGTGCAAAGCTAATCGTTGGGCGCTTTTGGGACCAACTCCGGGTAGCCGTTGCAGTTGTTCAATTAATCGAGCTAAGGGACGTGCGTAAACCGTAATTTTACCTCCGGGCTTTTTCTCTATTTTACAATAAATATGTTTTGCACCAAGGCACAAAGGAGCAAAGATGCAAAGTCTGAGCAAGTTCAACAAGTAAATATCATAATTATGATTTATGCGAAGAGACTCAATCTTTTATAAACTCTTTCAACAAAACCCATCTTTGTTGTTTGAACTATTGGCAGATCCGCCGATTAATGCTGAATCTTATCGTTTTGATTCTGTAGCTGTTAAAGAACCGACATTTACAATTGACGGTGTATTTTTACCACCTGAAATTGATGGACAAGGAATAGTATATTTCTGTGAGGTACAATTTCAGAAAGATGAAGAATTGTATGAAAGAATATGTGCCGAAACCTCACTATATTTTTATCGTCATCGTCAAAGATTCTGTGATTGGCAAGTAGTAGTTATTTATCCATCTCGCAAGACAGAACAAAATGATATTTATCCCCATCGTGGATTTCTTAATAGTCCCCAAGTACATCGAGTATATTTAGATGAATTGGGAGATATTCAGAAATTACCATTAGGGTTAGGTATAATGTTACTAACTACCCTGGAAGAAAGTCAAGCTCCAGCCATAGCTAGGTATTTATTAAACAGAACCCATGAGGAGATTGTAACACCATCCAGTCAAGTTATTATAGAAATGATCACGACCATCATGGTGTACAAGTTTGAAAAACTGAGTCGTCGGGAGGTAGAATCAATGTTAGATATTACGCTCAAAGAAACTAGAGTTTATCGAGAAATTAAAGAGGAAGGAAGGGAAGAGGGAAGAGAAGAAGGACTGGAGGAAGGACTAGAACAAGGTCTGGAACAAGGAATAGAACAAGGCATACAACAAGCGACAATTGGTTTGGTGATTCGACTATTAACAAAGCGGTTTGGTAAAATATCTCAAAGAAAGATAAAATCTATTTCTGGTTTACCATTATCTGTTTTAGAAGAATTGAGCGAAGCACTTTTAGATTTTAATAGTTTAGCTGATTTACAATCTTGGTTATTAATACATAGTCCGGGAAAAATTGACTAACTATGTATTCTCGGTTCTGGGTGTAAAGTTGATAATAATTGACTTTCCACCTCTGCTAATTGATCTAATCTGTCCATGACAATTTTTCGCTCAAAATAGGTATCCGCTAAAACCCAATATGTGCCAAAATGTCGGGCTTCTGAGGCCATTAAACTGCGGTAAAATTGAGCTAATTCTGGTTCTGGACAATTAGCAGCTAGAAGTCCTAAACGTTCATGACTGCGGGCTTCTATTAAACCGGTAACGAGTAAAGAATCTAAAAATCTATGGGGTTCTTGGCCGCGAACTTGGGATTTTAAGCCAGCGCCGTAGGGGGGTGCGGATAGGGCTGCAAGTTTAATCTGACGGCGTTCTAGCCATTGGTTGACCAGTTCAAAGTGTTCTAATTCTTCACAAGCGATCGCTGTTAATTCCCTAACCATTTTATGATGAGAAGGATAACGAAACATCATATTTAATGCTACTCCTGCGGCTTTGCGTTCACAGTGGGAGTGATCTAATAGAATAATATCAATATTAGCGATCGCTTGCTCTACCCAAGCATCATTAGTAGGTTGTTTGAGAGCATTAATAGTGGGTAAAGGTGAACTCAGCACAGCAAAAATAACTCCGAGTTGAACAATTTAGCTAATTAATTTTACAGTGATTTTCTGTAATTGCTGATTTTTTTGATCATTAAGAAAACTTTTTTAAGAATCTCAATAACTGCTTGGTTTTTGGTGTTAGTAAGGTGCGACGATAAGCGTCTGCGGCTTTTTTAATTGCTTCTGCTTGGGTTGGATAAGGATGAATTACACTACTAAGTTTACTTAAACCAATTTTATTGACAATAGCTGTGGTAATTTCCGAAATCATCTCACCAGCATGATTAGCAACAATGGTTGCACCGAGAATTTGATCTGATCCTTTCTGGTTATGAATCTTTAAAAAACCAGATTCTTCCTGATCTGCGATCGCTCGATCTATACTTCTAAAGGGAATCTTGATAGTTTCTATTTCTATACCCAATTTTTGAGCCTCATTTTCATACATTCCCACATGAGCAATTTCCGGGCTAGTATATGTCACCCAGGGCATGATTAAACTACTGAGTTTAGATCGTCCCCAACCAAAGGGGGAAAACAGAGTATTTTTAATCACAATTCGCGCCGCCGCATCAGCTGCGTGAGTAAATTTCCAATTCATGCAGACATCACCAGCGGCGTAAATTTTGGGATTTGTAGTTTGCAAATAATCATTCACTTTTACACCCAAATTCTGATCATATTCTACACCTACTGCTGCCAAATTCAAATTTTCTACATTCGGCGCTCGTCCCGCACCAACTAATATTTCATCAACTGTCACCGAGTCTCGTTCACTATTCACAGAAAAATAGAGTCGTTTTCCCTCGGTTACTGTCACCACTTCTTCTAATTGACAATTTAGCACTAAACGAATACCTTCATCAATCAAAACTTTCTGCAAAATTTCTGCTGCTTCCCTATCTTCCTTATTTAAAATCTGTGAACCACGATCAAATAATATTACCTCACAACCCAACCTGCGAAATGTTTGGGCTAATTCACAACCAATAGGACCACCACCAATGATTGCTAATTTTTCTGGTTTTTGAGTTAGAGAAAAAACAGTTTCATTAGTTAAATAACCGGCTGCTTCAATTCCGCGAATTTTCGGTTTAATAGCCCTAGCACCAGTAGCAATTACAGCTTTTTTAAATTTTAATGTTTTATGAGCAACTTCTACAGTATTATTATTTGTAAATTTACCATCACCTAAAAAAACGTCAATTCCTAAACCTTTAAATCTTTCCACGGAATCATGATGACTAATACTAGCTCGAATGCGTCGCATTCTTTCCATAACTGTGGAAAAATCAATATCAAATTGTTGGGAAATATTAACACCTAAATCTTTAGCTTTCCGCATTTCTCCAACTACCCGAGCAGAACGAATTAAACATTTAGAAGGTATACAACCAAAATTTAAACAATCTCCTCCCATGAGATTTTTTTCAATTAATGCGATTTTCAAACCTATATCTAAACCCGCAGCGCCCGCAGCGACAACTAAACCCGCAGTTCCCCCACCAATTACTACCAAATCATAAAAATCAGCAGGTTGGGGATTAACCCAATTATCGGGATGAACATTTTTAATTAGTTTTTGATTATACTCATCCATGGGACGAATTGTTACTCTTGAAGATTCGGAAATTGACATTTGTTTTACCTCTAAATTATCAAGGATAAAGGATAAAGTATTTTTTGATTATCTAATCTTTATTTAAAAGATATATCATGATCAAAAATTTGTCAGTTTTGTATTTAACAAATCTAGAATATTTCGGAGTTTGAGAAATTAATCATTAGCAGCAAAGCACTAGTATTTAAGTTTACTAAACACTTAGAAAAATCATTTTCATATCTCCTCTTTTAAAGCTTTTTTAGCTATCTTAGTTACATAAACCGTAACCGCAATTGTGGCTATTAAACCAATAATTTGAATTACCCAATGGAGAATCATATTATCAGGTTGACTCTTATTACCAATTAAAGCTAAATCTCCTGCTAAATGTCCCAGATAAACATACATAATTGTCCCCGGAATCATCCCGACTGAAGCCAAAAAATAGTCTTTCAAAGAAACACTAGTAACTCCCAAAGCGTAGTTTAATAAATTGAAAGGAAATAAAGGAGAAAGTCGAATTAAAAAGACAATTTTTAATCCTTCTTTGCTAACTGCTTGATCAATATTGGCAAATTTTTTGTAACTAGAAATTTTTTGTTTTACCCAACCTCTAGCTAAATAACGTCCTACCAAAAATGCAGCTACAGCACCCAAAGTAGCACCGATAAACACATATAAAGAACCCCAAATTACACCAAAAATTACTCCAGCACCTAAAGTCAGAATTGCGGCTGGTAAAAAAGCTAAAGTAGCAATAATGTAGATAGCAATAAATACTACTCCACCTAAAGCACCAAGGCCATTAATCCATTGTAAAGTATTTTGTAAAAATCCGAGGAAACTGGGAGAAGATGCTTTGATAGATTCCTGTACTAAAGCCAAATCTAGTTCTGATAAAAATGTCATAACCATAAAAATTTTTTACAATTTTGAAGAATAGTACCAATTACGAATTTGATGTGGAGAAATCCCCAATAAATAAGCAATGATAATAATTTGATTCAGAAGAGTAGTTTGCAAAATTCCTTTTTTTAACCATCTGCGCGGTGAAGTAATTACAGGTGTTGATAAGAGATAAATTTTGCCGAGATGTTTTAATTTTCTGATCATTTCAAAATCTTCCATAATCGGTATATTTGGGAAATTACCAACTTTTTGAAATACATCCTTAGTCATAAAAATAGCTTGATCACCATAGGGCATTTGTAAAAGATTGCATCTCCATTTTACACCAAACTCGACAAAACGCAACCCCCAATGAGGTGAATTTATTTGTAAAGCAAATGCACCAGCCACAATTCCTGGTTTTGCTAATGTTTTCCGAATCATTTGCTCAAAATTAGTTGGTAAACGGGTATCACCATGAAGAAAGAGCAAAATTTCCCCACTAGCAACCATAGCACCCATATTCATTTGATTTGCGCGTCCAGGGGGAGAGACAATTATCTTAGCACCCAAGGATTTAGCTATCAATAATGTTTCATCTTTTGAACCACCGTCAACAACTAGTATTTCTATATTTTTGCTGGATTTTGTGCTATTAATTGTACTTTGAATATTATCCGCTTCATTGAGAGTGGGAATAATAATAGAAATTTGCTTTTGGTCAGTATTCTGATTAATAATTTCTTTCATGATTGTCATGATTATCTATATTATTCAAAAGCCCACTTTTCACCATCATTTGCGGCCAAATTAATAGAAAAAATCCCATCCAAATTAATAGCGGAATAGCTACTAAAATGGTTAACCAAATAATTTTAAATACTAACCAACTACCACTAATTAATGTAATAGTAGTCAGGACAATTGACCAAGGTTGACACCACCAAGGTTTATATTTCCAGGGGTTAATTGTTTGTTGTTCAGACATTTTTCTATGAAGAAATTTATGGATTTGTTTTTTAGTTTAGCAGGGAATGTCTATTTTAGGCTAGGAGGTTGTTGGTAAAGGTAAAAGCAGGGTTAGGTTTCTGGAGATTATTGGTTTTATTTAATACTTTTAAAAAATCCTCTCAGAAGTTGTTTTCAAAGTAAAGCTAGATAGTGACTATAGATGAATATCCTTGGTTAGAACCTCTGAAAACTGCTGTAAATGGTTTGAAAGTTCCTGTTGAAGAAGAAATTTTCCTCGATAAACTTAAAAATACAATGTGGAGTGAAGAATCTGGAAAACAACCACCTACTTTAAACCCGGAGGAAATTATGCAATATTTGTTACAAATGGGAATTATTGACAGGCGTTATGATAAGCGTGTTAATATGCCTACGATTTATATGTATGGTTTTGGGGTAAAACGTCCGAAAGGATAGATAGGTTTTTCAAATTCTCACAAAATACTCACAAAATATTAGACAGGCATCTTGCCTGTCCGAAAAGAGTTTTATTTAGACTTTAATAAACCAGCGTTTTTGATACATCAAAACAGCAATACTATATCAAAATAACGCGGTAAAAAGTGCAAATAAAAATGAACCGTTGAAATTTCCCGCCCAAGATGCAAAAATATTTTGATCAATCCAATTATAGATACTACCAATTTGGGTTTTCACTGTAATTTTAATTAGAATCACCGAAGCCACAAAAAGAGCGATCGCATACTATGGAACTTGAGACGGAAAATGTTATTTCTGACTAATTGTGGGCGGATTAATTGCTGCATATTGTTTAGGTGTCAACATTGCTTCCTGAACCTTGATAGGTTTGGGAAGAAGACCATTTTGATAGAAATAATCTGCAACTCGCTGTTGATCCTTAATTAATGCTGGTGAAATGGCTCTCAACCCGTAGGTGCGTCGGCTAATTACTAAATCCATTACATCAGGAGGTAATTTTTGATACTGTGCAACCAAGGCAGCGGTTTCTTTGGGATGCGCTTGCGCCCATTTCTGAATTTTATCAATTTCCTCAATAACTATCCGCAACAATTTAGGATTATCAATGGCAAATTGTTTAATGCCAACATAGTATCCACCAGGAGAATTAATGCCCTTGGCATTCCTAAGAATGCGTACCTTACCTTCTTTTTCAGCCCGCGCTAGATGGGGATCTCCTGTCACCCAAACAGGAATTTTTCCTTGAAGAAAAGCACTAGCAGCTTCTACATTAGGTAAACTTTGAACTTTAATATCACTATATTTCAAACCTACTTCTTCTAAAGCTCTCAGGATAAAATAGTGTGATGCAGAAGCTTTTTGGAAAACTACGGTTTTTCCTTTAATATCTTTGACGCTTTTAATGGGAGAATTCGGTGGTACTACAATCGCACTCCCTTTCCCACTCTCTTTAGTTTGTCGTGAACCAACAATATAAACAATTTGAGCGCCAGCGGCTTGGGCAAAAATAGGCGGAGTTTCCCCCACAGAACCTATATCTATTCTGCCAACATTCATAGCTTCCATTAATTGTGGCCCTTGGGCAAATTGGGCCCATTCCACCTTTACTCCCAAGGGATCTAGACGTTTTTCTAAAACCTTGGTGATTCTCACCAAATCCCCAGCTTGTTGATACCCTACACGAATAACATTGGTTTTAATGCCAGGTGTTTTTGAAACTTGAGCTATTTTGGTATTCGATACTTTATATATTTCTGCATCTAATACTTGAGCTATTTTGGTATCTGATACTTTAAATACTCTAGGTATGTTAGTAGCTGATATTTTGCTTGTCAGAGATTGGGTTACTACTTTTTGATTTTCTGCCTTGCAACTTACTAATGTTAAAGAAGTTGCTAAGGTTAATAAGCCAGGTACTAAGAGTAACTTAAAACGGCGAAGCATATTCTGATGTTGAGCTTTGACTGTGGCAATCATAGATTTTCTTTTTTGTGAGTTTGAAAAGAAAATTAGTAATCAGAGATTGGTAATTTGAGTTTAATTTTTTTGCCCAAATGATGAATAACTTATTAATCATTTAGAATAAAATAAAATTACGGTTTATTGATCGAGTTACCGGTGATTACTCCAGTAGTATCACATGACTGCAAATAAATGTCAAGTGGTTTGACTAGAAAATAGACATCTCCGAAAAATATTGTAGAGACCTTCCATGGAACGTCTCTACAAGGGTTTCAAGTCACGCACATTTAATTCTCACAAGATGTCTAATATATGCTGCTACTGGTGCAAGAGAAGGTTCACGAAGTTAAAATCTGCCCTAATATTCCCCATTATTGGCGTTGGTTTTTAGTCTCGATATATAAATTTACATTTACTCATACTTTTATGACTTGATTTTTGTGGAAATCTGTGATATGTTGATTGCATCTACTGTTTCTTGATAAATTTAGTGTAGTTTTATTTTTATCAAAGTAGTTAGCTTTCAGAAGTTAGCTTCCCGCCTTTGAATAAGGATAAGTTACACCCCTGATTTTTGTACTTGCGGAATCCTGGCAGGAAATATTGGTCTGCCTTACTTTTAAGAAGGTGAATATAATGTTTTATGGGTTAATTGAACAAGAATTGTCAGATGGAGAACCTTGGTCGCAAAGACAGCAAATGCAGTTACCAACACACATTCAAATATTAATAGAACGGGAACAAGTAAAACCAGATATTTGGGAATTACCAAAGGCACAAATGAAAAAATATCCCACAAGAGTTTGATTAAATCCCAGTCTACAATTCAAATACAGCATTCTCAAAAAAATGAACATAAATGTGAGTTTATGAATACAAAAATTTTTCAGATGTCGGCAGAAAAGAGTGTGATTTTCGCTGACGTTTTAGTTTTGGGTGGAGGTCCAGCAGGTACTTGGGCAGCAGTTTCAGCAGCAGAACAAGGAGTTCGGGTTGTGTTAGCTGATAAAGGGTATTGCGGTACTTCAGGGGCAACAGCCCCATCTAATACTGGGGCATGGTATCTTCCAAAAGGTGGACAACGTGATGGAGAAATTGAGCGTCGGTTGTCGCGCTCAACAGGACTTGCAGATCGCCGTTGGTTGCAGCGTGTAATTGAGCAGGCGCAAAGAGGTTTAGATAAATTAGGTGATAGTGGCTATCCCTTTCCTTTAGATGATTTGGGAAATTCCTACCGTGCTAACTTACGCGGACCGGATTACATGGGTTTCATGCGACGGAGAGCGATCGCTGCTGGAGTACGCATTCTTGACCATCATCCCGCACTAGAACTACTTGCATCAAATGGAGCGATTGCAGGTGCAGCAGGTATTCATCCCCGCAGTGGGGATCTGTGGGAAGTTAGGGCGGGCGCTGTGGTGCTGGCAACTGGCGGCTGTGCTTTTCTGTCTCACGCCCTAGGTTGCGATGGTAATACTGGCGATGGTTATCTCATGGCAGCGGAGGCAGGTGTAAGACTATCTGGGATGGAGTTTTCTTCCCAATATGGCTTATCACCCGCTCATACTTCCGTGACTAAGGGGCTGACATTCTCCTTTGCCAGTTTTTATCTAGAAGATGGTTCTCCCTTACCAGAAACAGGGGAAGACCGCTCTGTACGCATCGCCCGCCAACTAATTGATGGCCAAAAAGTCTACGCGCTGATGAATCGTGGTAACTCTGTGGAACATGATTGGTTGCGTCAAGGTCAGCCTAATTGTTTTTTACCATTTGACAGAATTGGATTAGATCCATTCAAAGAGCGTTTTCCAGTTGCCCTACGCTCAGAAGGTACTGTTCGTGGGGTAGGTGGACTGGAAATCATCAACGAGGATTGCGCCACAACAGTTCCGGGACTTTATGCAGCCGGCGATGCAGCCTCCCGTGAAAATATTGTCGGGGCTGTGTCCGGGGGAGGAAGTCCTAATGCGTCTTGGGCGATCGCCAGCGGCACCTGGAGTGGACGGGCAGCCGCAGGTTTTGCAGCCTCTCTCGGTGACAAGGCAGAGACGCGCTTAGTTCATGGTTTAGGTGAAGCGGGTTTGCGTCCTCGTAAACAGCCTAAAAAAGAGGGGCTAATCTCAGAAGTAATTAGTGGCGTTCAGGCTGAAACCTTACCCCTTGATGTCAATTTCTTTCGTTCTGGAGTCAGGATAGCATTGTCGCGTCAACGTTTAGATGCAGTATGGGCAGATGTCCGTGATTATCTAGTGGGTGAAGGTCGCAATGCTTTACGCGCACGGGAAGCTGCGGCAATGACAGCTACGGCTCGCTGGATATGGGCTAGTGCAGATGCACGGAAGGAAAGTAGAGGAATGCACCGACGCACAGATTTCACAACCACAGATGATACACAAACACGACGACTGTTGACTTTTGGGATTGATGATGTTGCAGTTATGGTCGCAGAAAAACATTGGCAAGAGGTAGAGGTAGCATAATGATTGAAATTGTTGATAATGATCGCTGTGTTGGCTGTGATATATGTGTGAACGTATGTCCACGGGATGTCTTCGATTCTGGAAGCGACGGACTAGCTGTAATTGCTCGCAAGTCAGATTGTCAGACTTGTTTTCTATGCGAACTATACTGTCCTGTGGATGCTCTTTATGTGTCACCCTACGCTGAACTGGATGATGAGGTCGAATCAGAGCGGTTAATTGCCCAAAACCTGCTGGGTAGTTACACCCGTAATATGGGTTGGCATCGAGGCAAAATGGGAGGGACTGACAAAGATCCCACTCGACAACTCAGACTTATGAACAGATGAACAACGACTGGACAAAGTTTATGTGACGAATTTCACCACCTGTAATACCATGAAAAATATTCATGGTATTTCCTGTTTGCGTCAATACCTGCTTCATAGCAGCATTATCTAAGCGATAAAAAGGAATTTTCTGACAACGAGATACTAAAGTTGGTAACACAGATTCCGGGGAAGGTGCAATTAAGATTAATGTCACTTTTCCGGGTTCTTCTAAAGTTTTTAATAATGGAAAAACCAAGGATTTTTAACCTGCGTAGTCAGGTTTCGCTTGTGTAGACGCGGTTTCTAACCGCCCAGATATTAGATAGTGACTATAAAAGTTTTTTATGTGAAAATTGATCCAAGTATTTTAGGAGTTAAAAAAAATGGCTTGGGTCCGAGGTGATCAATTACAAAATGGCAAATATACTATTGAGAGAGAGCTAAAAACAGGACGTTTTGGCGTTAATTATATTGCTAAAAATAGACAGGATGATCTTCTGCTGCTGAAAACTTTAGATGTTAATTCACTTACATCTCTTAGTGAATCAGATAAGGAACGCTTAGAAACTATGTTTATGAAAGAAGCGGTAAAACTTACCCTTTGTCAACATGAACATATTGTCAAATTTTACGAACCTTTTAAAGAAGCAGGTTATTCATGTTTGGTAATGGAATATATTCCAGGAGAAACTTTAGATCAACTAGGAAAAATTTCTCCAGAACAAGCATTAATTTATATTCAACAAATTGGCGCGGCTTTAACAATTGTACATGAACATAATCTAATTCATGGAGATATACAGCCAGAAAATATTATTTTACGTGCAGGAAAATCTGAAGCTGTATTAATTGATTTTGATTTAGTTTTAGATTTTGATCATGAATTAACAACGCGACGATCTAAAGAAAGTGACGAAAGTTTTGCATCTCTTGAACTTTGCACTAGAAATACTAAACCAACCGTAGCTAGTGATATTTATTCTTTAGCTGCAACTTTTTATTATGCCATAACTGGTCAAGTTCCTGAAACTGCTTTAAAACGTAAAATTGACAATAAGCGTTTAATACCACCGCAAGAGCTTATTTCTGGTATCAGCAATGAATTAAATCTAGCAATTCTTAAAGGAATGGAATTAGAAGCCAAAAATAGACCAGAATCAATAGAATTATGGCTAAAATTATTAAATAGCAATTCTCAAAATGCCAATGCAGTAAATCAAAATGCCAATGCAGAAGATAAAAATACTAATGCAGTAAATCAAAATGCCAATGCAGAAGATCACAAAAACAATGGAACAAAAAACAAAACTACTGTAAGTTGGGATAAAAGAATGCAGATTTTGACATTAGTTATAGCTGGAATTGCAGCTTTTGGGGGTTTACTTCAAGGTATAGCTAGTTGGAACAGTCAAACAACAGCACCTCCCAATCCTACTTCTACCAAAAAATAAACAGTTTTTAATAAATAAACAGCTTTTTTAAATTTAATAAAATACAAAGTTATCTTATCTGTGTTCATCTGCGTCTATCCGCGTTTAATTCTTTTTTGTATTTTACTTAAATCAGAATTGCTGTCATTTGCTACTCAAAATTAGTATTAATTTGTAAATCAGAGGTGTTTATGACTTGGGTAACAGGACAAAAATTACAAAATGGTAAATATGTAATTCAGCAAGTTCTCGGACAAGGAGGATTTGGAATTACTTACCAAGCATTACAAGTTAATTTAAATCGGTCAGTTGTTATTAAAACACCTAATGAATATCTGCAATATGATCCAGATTATGACAAATATATAGAAAAATTTATTGCAGAAGGACAACTATTAGCACGTTTATCTAAAGATTCTCATCCTCATATTGTTGGGGTAATTGAACTATTTCAGGAAAGTAATATTTATTGTCTAGTCATGGAATTTATATCAGGAGAAAATTTGTTTCAAATAGTTAAGCATAAAGGAGCATTACCAGAAGCAGAAATTATAAGTTATATTCGTCAAATTGGAGAAGCTTTAATAAAAGTACATGAAGCAGGTTTAGTGCATAGAGATGCTCACCCTGGAAATATTATGATTAAAGATAATGGTAAAGCAGTTTTAATTGATTTTGGCATTGCTAAACAAATAATTCCTGCAACTCAGAGTTCAACAGATAAATCAGCCCATGAGAGATTTGCTCCTTATGAACAGAGATATAGAGGAAGTAGAGATCCACGAGTAGATATTTACTGTTTAGCTGCTAGTCTTTATTATGGAGTAACTGGTCAATACCCGACAAATTCTTTAGCTCGTAAACTTGATGATGAGTTATTAATTGCACCACAGAAAATTATTGTCACTATCAGCAACGAATTAAACCAAGCAATTCTTAAAGGTATGGCATTAGAAGCAAAAGATAGACCAGAATCAATGCAAGTATGGCTAAAAATGTTAAATTACAAGTCTCAAATTCCTAATGCAGAGAAAAAAGTTAGTAATGCGGCAAGAGAAAATGTTAATACAGCCATAAAACTTGTTCGTGCATGGGAAACAATTAATAATGTAGAGGAGAACAATACTAATGTAGAACTAGACATTCTTAATGTAGAAGAAGAAAATCTAACAGTAACATCTCTACCTCCAGTTAAGGATATTCATAAAAAAGAAGTTGTTTATCCTGAACCTACGATAGAGAAAAAAACTATTAGGAATAAACCAGATAGAACAGTTCTTTGGGTTTCGTTGACTATAGTATTATTGCTTTATTCTCTAATGGGCTACATCCTAACTGCCTTTAATGCTCCGTTTTTGCTTTGGGCTTCGGTTGTGGCTGTGGCTGTGTTTGTGGCTTGGTCTGGGACTTGGACTGGGACGGAGGCTGGGGCTTTGGCTTTGACTGGGGCTTGGGCTGTGACTGTGGCTGTGGCTGTGTTTGTGGCTGGGGCTTGGGCTGGGGCTTGGGCTGTGGCTGTGGCTTGGTCTGGGGGTGTGGTTGGGGAAGAATTAAGAAAATCCTTTCGTAAGTTTCACACTTTCCTAATTTTAGCAGGTGGTCTTAACGTCGGCTTAGGTTTAGGATGGATAGTATACCTACGTTTGAAGTAGGTTTGATAGTTTAGAAACCGTATTCTTGGGTAAAATTAGGTGAATGACCTCTAGCTTCGTTAAATAGCCCAAAAAATCATCTGCGTTTATCTACATTTGCGATATCTGAAACAAAGCTAAAAAGGTACATTCCCAAACTAAACGAGGTTGAGCATAACAAAGTAAATGTTTCCGAGTTTTTTCTAACTGTTGAATAATTTTTGGTTCATGTATTTGTTGCCAATAATATTGTTGCAAATAATCAATTAACCATAATTGTGCTTCTGTATCTAATTCTTTATCAATTTTCTTCCCTAATTCTAAAGCATGACGATAAGATGTTGGTCTTTTTTTCACCTGTTCCATAAATTCGCTAGGAATATTTTGCAATTGTTGGTAAGATGAAATCGCATTTCCTGGACTACCTGCGGCTATATTTAAAACTTCTGGATGTTGCAAAATCTCTGTATTTCCTGTTTGCGTCAATACCTGCTTCATAGCAGCATTATCTAAACGATAAAAAGGAATTTTCTGACAACGAGATACTAAAGTTGGTAACACAGATTCCGGGGAAGGTGCAATTAAAATTAATGTCGCTTTTCCAGGTTCTTCTAAAGTTTTTAATAACGCATTGGCCGCAGATTCTGCCATGGTTTCTGCTTGTTCTAATACTATCACATTTCTCGCCGCTTCCAATGGTGGACGAGCCAGAAATTGGGTAATTTCTCGAATTTGTTCTAACCGAATTATCGGTGGTGCTTTGCGTTTAACTCCCTTTTGTGCTGCTTCTGCTGGAGTAAATCTTTGTCCTTGATATTGATAAGTTGGTTCTACCCACAATAAAGCTGGATGATTTCTTTGTTTAATTCGATGTTGTAAAATCGGAATTTGATCAGGTTTTATAAAACTAGAAAAAAGTAATTCTATAAAACACCGTGCTGCTAAACTTCTACCCACACCATCAGTACCTACAAACATATAAGCAGGTGCAACTCGGTTTTGTTTAACGGACTGGGTTAGTAATTCTACCGCTTGTTGTTGTCCGATTAATGACGAAAACATAATTATGAAAACAGGCGTTTCTGTAAAATCTTTTGTATATTTTGCTGCACAACTTTTTGACTTCCACTGCCATCTACTCGCACAATTCGGGATGGATAGGATACATATAAATCCGTATATCCCCCTTGTACTCGACGATGAAAAGCAATTGTTTCCTGTTCAATGCGATCTAATTTAGCTTGTCCACGTTTGCGCGATAAACCTACCTCCACATCTACATCTAACCAAATAGTTATATCACTTGTTAAACCCCCTGTAGCAATCTGATTGAGATTATTAATTAGACTCATATCTAAACCCCTGCCATAACCTTGATAAGCAATGGTAGAATCTGTATAGCGAT
Source organism: Anabaena sp. CRKS33 (assembly GCA_001672075.1). Classification (GTDB taxonomy): domain Bacteria; phylum Cyanobacteriota; class Cyanobacteriia; order Cyanobacteriales; family Nostocaceae; genus Dolichospermum. The sequence goes on along the minus strand of LJOT01000006.1, from coordinate 20,715 downwards.
CGCACAAAATATATTTTCCCATAGCTAAATTCGGTTTTAATTCCTCTTCAATATGTTGCGCCCTATCCGCAGCATACAATAAAAGTTCTGTGATTTCACCTATTGGTTTATTTGCTGATTTTAACAATAATAACTCCCGTAAATCCTTTCCTAACTCCGTTCCTCCCGGTTCACGAGTCAGCACCACGGATATATTTAAACTTTCCAACCACTGAAAACACAGTTCCATCTGAGTAGTTTTACCACAACCCTCCACCCCTTCAAAGACAATTAATTTACCATTCATGTTAGTATATTTTGCTACTACTAATTTTTTAGACATCCCTATTTATATAAACTTTACACCAAAAGCAAACCTCCTGTAAGGGCAAACCCCTGTGGTTGCCCCAAATACTGCGGTAGGCACGGGGGCGCTACCCCTACATTAAATCCAAATCTTTTATATATTGATAACCTAGAATTATTTTCTAAAAACCATATAAGTAGGTGAACGGAAAAAACCGACATAAGTAACGAAAAGTAAAGTTACCCAAAACCTCTTCCCAGTTAAGAGTTAAGAGTTCCCTGTTCCCTTGTCATAACGACAATTTTTCACGCCAACCTACTGAGTGCAAAATTAATAATGATATCGGCAAGAAATAATAGTTACATAGACATCATCAACAGCATAAACCAAACGATTTGTATCATCAATTCGCCGTGACCAAAATCCGGCTAAATTTTCCTTGAGAGGCTCTGGTTTACCAATACCCTCAAAAGGCATCCGCATCGTCTCCTCAATCAACTTATTGATTCTTTTGAGAGTCTTTTTATCTTGCCCTTGCCAGTAAAGATAATTACCCCAAGCCTCATCAGTCCAAGCCAACATTCTACTCATTTAACAAATCTCGCTGCACCACTTTCCCCTGCTTAAATTGAGCAATGGAACGTTCTAAATGGGCTGCATTTGCCGGAGACTTCAATAAATGCACAGTCTCCATGAGACTATTAAAAAACTCTAGGGACATCACCACCGTATCATCAGCATCCCGTCTAGTGATAATTGTATAGTCGGCATCTTCCGTCACCTGGTCTAAAACCGTTTTCAGACTATTTCTGGCCTCGCTAAAAGAGATAATTTTCATGGGCGGAGAACCTGTACTGTTTATTGTACAAGTATAGCAGGTTTGGGCAAATTGTACAATCCCCAGACGCGGATGTAGTATTTTGTCCTCCTAAAAGAGCCGCACCCATATATGATATTTATTGCCTGGAATAGTGTATTTTCAATAAAAAATTCACTAAAAACATATATATAGAACTCGTATTTGATTTTTGAAAAAAATTAGGTATTGTAGGGTGCTTTACTACTGTATAAATTCTATCAATAAACAGATTTGTAATATCTGACGCACCCTAGATATCTTTTCATAAATCAAATATTATTCCTATGTGTAATTATGAATACATTATGAAAAATGTGTAAGGGTTTAGCAGTGCTAAACCCCTTAACGGGTGACAATTTATGTATCACTTCTTTGTCAATTTGTCAATAGTAAATTTTTACTATCTCTCAAATTAGATCATTTCTGAGCAAATTTATGGCTAAAATTGTTGAAGGAATAGCTACTAATTTTGTAAAGTTTTGTATCAGCTTGGGAAATTAACTTCTGAAACCATTGTAAATAAAGGGTTTCAGATTAACATCTTTAAAAAGATCCAAAATTGACAATAATAACCCAATTATGAAATTCTCTCAAATTATAGCAAATCGCTGAAAGTATAGCAACCTCGTTGATAAATAGAAAAGATTCTCAATTAATTATTAAGAAAATCTAAAGGCAAATTGCTAAAAGTTATAAATATCAAAAGTATTATTGATTTTATATAATTCAAGCTTATCATACAGCCATGATGAATAATATATCTAATAAATAGCATCTAGGATAAAACTAAGAGCATATTATTCTAATATAGATTATAATTGTGCGATAGCGAAGTGCTGCTGCAAGCAGTTCGCTCTTTTGGCACACTAACTCTAAATTTAGCCAGATTACCAGCTTGGACAATTGAAGATGGTATCATATATTCTCGTTTTGCTTGATTATGCGCGAGGAAATAAGTGAAAGTTTTAGTTATCGGGAACGGGGGACGGGAACACGCTCTAGCGTGGAAATTGCTACAATCTGCTCAAATTGAGCAAGTGGTCTGTGTACCAGGTAATGGGGGTACTGCAACTATGCAGCGTTGTCAAAACTTGTCCCTAGCGGTCAATGACTTTGCAGGTATCAGTAAATATGCGATCGCTCATGGTATTTCTTTAGTAGTTGTCGGTCCAGAAGTGCCTTTAGCTGAGGGAATTACTGATTATCTGCAAAATCAAGGTTTAATGGTATTTGGTCCAAACAAAGCAGGGGCGCAAATAGAAGCCAGTAAAGCCTGGGCTAAAGCATTAATGGCAGAAGCGGGAGTTGCTACGGCCAAAGCTGCGGTTTTTATTGAGGCAATACCAGCAAAGGCATACATTCAATCTGAGGGAGTACCAATTGTCATAAAAGCCGACGGTTTAGCAGCTGGTAAAGGTGTCACAGTAGCCGAAACCATTGCCCAAGCTGAAGCAGCCATTGAGGCAATTTTTCAAGGACAGTTTGGATCTGCTGGTAATTCCGTTGTCATTGAAGAATGTTTACTGGGACAAGAAGTATCTATTTTAGCTTTAACTGATGGTTTAACAATTCGCCCGTTATTACCTGCTCAGGATCACAAGCGTGTTGGTGAAGGTGATACCGGAGACAATACTGGAGGTATGGGTGCTTATGCTCCCGCGCCCATTGCCACACCGGAGTTAATGGCAAGAGTGCAAACAGAGGTATTAGAAAGAACTATTCACGCCTTACAGGCTAGAGGCATTGACTACCGAGGCATTTTGTATGCGGGGTTAATGATTACACCTGATGGTGATTTTCGGGTTCTAGAATTTAACTGTCGCTTTGGTGATCCAGAAACCCAAGTGATTTTACCAATGCTAGAAACACCCTTAGAAAATCTAATCTTGGCTTGTATAGAACAACGCTTGGCAGATATGCCGCCAATTGCTTGGAAACAAGGTGCAGCAGCGACGGTGGTGGCTGCTTCTGGGGGTTATCCGGGAGAATATGTCAAGGGTAAGGTAATTAATGGATTAGTAGCAGCAGATACAGCCGGGGCGACCGTGTTTCATGCGGGGACAAAATTAAATGCAGACCAGGAAATTGTTACAGATGGAGGTAGAGTATTAAATGTAACTGGAATTGGTGCGGATTTCCAGGAAGCTTTAGATCAGGCTTATGCAGGTATTAAAGAAATTGAATTTGATCAAATGTATTATCGTCGGGATATTGGTTATCGGGTTTGTAACAGGTAAATAAATTTACTCCGTGGGGACTTGATCACTTTTGGGTGGTCAGTCCAAATTTTTTTGTGTTGTATCCCAAATTGTATTCCAACTTGCGCCGTAAAGGCATAAAACTTTGTATGCTGAATCTATATAGTTGTTAATAATTATTGATTTAAAAAGGTGCAAGAAGATTTTCGCTTAATTGTTGATTTGGTTTCGGTGTTTGCTGTCGCTGCTTGCGGTGGTCTATTAGCAGCACTGTTAAAGCAACCTGTGTTACTGGGATATATCATCGGTGGTATGGTTGTCGGACCTACTGGACTGGGATTAATTAAGGAAATTGTCCAGGTGGAAACTTTAGCCCAGTTTGGGGTGGCTTTTTTGTTGTTTGCTTTGGGTGTGGAATTTTCTTTAACGGAACTCAAGAAAGTTAAAGCGATCGCCCTGGGAGGTGGTACTTTACAAATTATCCTCACTATTCTCGTCACCGTGTTGGTTTGTGGTGTTACCGGTGCTTGGGGAACTTTACCCGCTAAAGGTGTGTTTCTGGGTTCGATTTTGTCTTTGTCTTCCACTGCTGTGGTTCTCAAATGTCTCATGGAACGCAATGAAACGGAAACACCCCACGGACAGGTAATGTTGGGGATTCTTGTCGTCCAGGATTTGGCTCTAGGATTAATGTTAGCCGTATTACCTGCTCTCCATCAACCAGGAGAAGCTATTGGTGTGGCCGTGGTTATGGCTTTGGTGAAAATTGGTTTATTTGCGGCTGGTGCTTATGCGGCGGGAATTTGGTTAATTCCACGTTTATTAAGGTTATTAGCCGGTACGGAAAGTAAGGAGTTATTTTTATTAGGTGTGGTGACAATCTGTTTGGGAATTGCGCTCCTGACAGAATACTTAGGGCTATCTATTGAAATGGGCGCATTTGTCGCCGGTTTGATGATTTCTGAGGTAGAATATGCTGATGAAACTTTAACTATTGTTGAACCTTTACGGGATATATTTGCTAGTTTGTTTTTTGCTGCTATTGGGATGTTAATTGACCCGGTATTTTTGTGGCAAAATCTAGAATTAATTCTGGGATTAGTAGGTTTGGTTTTTGTCGGTAAGTTTTTAATTATTACTCCTTTAGTCAGGCTATTTCGCTACCCTTTAAAAACTGCTTTAATTGCAGGTTTGGGACTAGCTCAAATTGGGGAATTTTCCTTTGTTCTCGCTAGTGAAGGACAAGCTTTAGGTTTGGTTTCTCGGCGGATATATTTATTAATTTTAGGAACTACGGCTGTTACTTTAATGTTGACTCCCTTTGTCCTGCGATTATTACCTTTTTTATTCGATTTTGCGGAATCTATTCCTGGGCTTAAACCCTATTTAGTAAATGATCAAGCTCTTGATTTATCGGCAGATTTACCACAGAAGAATCATATAGTAGTTTGTGGTTATGGCCGCATTGGTCAAAATTTGGTGAAGTTATTACAGCAATATCAATTACCTGTGGTAGTTATTGACCAATCGGAAAGTCGTATTCAGCAGTTACGAGAAGCAGGTATACCCTATGTTTATGGTAATTCCGTCAGTCTTCATGTATTAGAAACCGCTGGAGTAAATCACGCTCAAGGTATGGCCATTGCTCTCCCAGATCCGGCAAGTATTCGACTATGTTTAAAACGGGCTTTAGAACTATCTCCAGAATTAGATACAGTTGTCCGTGCTACTCAAGATAAAAATATTGAGGTTCTTTATCAATTGGGAGCAAAGGAAGTAATACAACCTGAATTTGAAGCTAGTTTAGAAATGGCAAATCATCTATTAATTGCTGTTGGTTTGTTGCCAGATTTGGTACAACAGAAAATCCAGGAAATTCGCCAAAATCATTATTTAGATTTACGTCCTGAACGTTCCCCTGCTGAAGTTTCTCAGTATTTACAAAAGGTGACTCGTGATCTGAATCGTCGTTGGTATGATTTACCAGCAAATTCTCCTTTCATTGGGATGACTTTAGAAGAGGTGAATATGCGTTATTTAACTGGAGTCAGTTTAATGGCTATTCGTCGTGCTGATGGTGAAGAAATAGATTATCCTAATTATCAAACTACATTTCTTTTAGGCGATCGCTTGTTGGTGGTAGGATCAAACCAGGAACTTAATGCTTTAATCGCCTTTGCTGAGGGTAAAATCACTATTAAATAGCTAGAAAGAATGTTCAGGATAGAATGTAATTTACATAAAATTATCACTAATAATTATAATTATCCTGTAAATCTTCAAATCCTGTCACTTCTGGGCTATACCACGCTATCAGACAAATAAAACAATTTTAACTCAGAAGTAATTCATAAGTTTTCAAGACTTTTTTATCTTAGCCAACAAATACTTCTACAGCTTGACTAATACTAGTTGGCGCTGTCCAATCAATAGGTAAATTGATATTATCTGCTTCCAGCACTCTCAACACAATATCTATTGTATGTTGTGAAACGCCATAATTTTGAAATGTGGGATAGTTTGGCACAATGGGAGTGAGAATTTCATTACCATGAATCAGTGTTGCACCTTTTGGTAAAAATGAAGGTGAAACTACACCATAATGTCCTTCCCAAGTCTGGGCTAGATAATAAATAGCATGGGGTAATCCTAAAAGCTTACATAATTCAGATGGAACTTTTTCTGCCCAATCCTGTCCTATCTCTTGTGATTTATTCTGTTTATATAAGCAATACCCAATTTCCTGATGCTTAAACCAAAACTTGGTATTAGTCCCTATGACCTCATTATTGGCAAGCTCATAATGCTCTTGCGTAACAAAAATAACAGGAAATTCAGGATCTAATTCCATTAGATTCTCCTTTCACATCAGATTACTGTGAACATTTTTCGCAACTAACCCTTTTCAGATACTATACTACTCAATGGTTTCATGTAAGCGATCGCCTGTCTCCAAAGGGTAATTTGCTCATTATTAGCATTAAAAACACTTATGCAATTGTGATCTTGCCAAAATACCCGACCTGTGATTAAATCACCAGTCATTAGCCGAAATTCGACTGTTATTTTTTCTTTAATCCAGTTCTGAACTTGACGAATGCTGGGTAGTCCTATATCAAATTGATTGGTTGTCATATTATTGGTAATTGTTAAAATTATTACATGACTGACAATTGACAAATTACTGCATAAAATTAATCAATCTTTAACAAATTATCTGAACAAGGCAAATGGCAATCGAATTTACTAAGTATCACGGACTCGGTAATGATTTTATTCTCATTGATAACCGTTCCTCATTAACACCAGTATTGACACCAGAGAAAGCGGTACAGTGGTGCGATCGCCATTTTGGCATCGGTGCAGATGGTGTTATTTTTGCCCTTCCTGGACAAAGTGGCACTGACTACACTATGCGGATTTTTAACTCTGATGGTTCAGAACCAGAAATGTGTGGGAATGGGATTCGCTGTTTAGCGGTATTTTTGACAGAATTAGAGGGCATTAACCGTACTAAAGATAAATATAGTATTCATACCTTAGCAGGTGTGATTGTACCCCAACTCACAGATGATGGTCAAGTGAAAGTAGATATGGGTGAACCGCGATTATTAGCAGAGGAAATCCCTACTAGTTTAGCATCTGGTGGGCTTCAAGTCATTAATCTTCCCTTAGAAGTAGCTGGGAAAACTTGGGATGTTACCTGTGTCAGCATGGGAAATCCCCATTGTATTACATTTGTGGAAGATGTGGCAGCGATTAATTTAGAAAGCATTGGTCCCCAATTTGAAAATCATCCGGTATTTCCTAAAAAAACCAATACGGAATTTATTGAAGTCGTCAATCGCAACTACTTGAAAATGCGCGTTTGGGAACGGGGTGCGGGAATTACCCTCGCTTGTGGCACTGGCGCTTGTGCGTCCTTAGTAGCAGGAGTATTGAATGATAAATGCGATCGTACTGCTATGATTGAATTACCCGGTGGGACTCTAGAAATTGAATGGTCAGAAATTGACAACCGGATTTACATGACAGGACCTGCAGAACGGGTATTTACAGGCAAATATTAAATAAATTAAAATCAGCCTGTTTTGAGTTCTAAACAATATCAGCGATTGTCTACAGAATTTTCGTAGGCAATCGCCTATGGGACTAATATTTGATTTTTGAAAAAGCTCCGTATATCTCAAGCGTGGGAAAATCAAAGGTAGTGTGTTGGATAAACCATTTAAACATCCATTTTAAATGAGAAAGTGTTGGTATCAACTTAGAAGGATTAAAAATTAGTTATAATACACTCTATTACTTAGCTATAAATTAAAATAGTTCTTCCTTATCAAAATAAGGATAACATATATCTAATCACAAGTCAATAGGTTTATAATTTTATTTTTTGAATATTTAGCTAGTAGAATGTATAATTGTTTGTATGTATTACTATTCACTGCTTCTGTTAACTATTGCAACATTTTAAAAATAAATGACAATAGAATCAGATTACTATTGAGTCTTGCTAGTTTTTGTAAGAATAGTTCTGTATTAAGTTCTGGAAGATTTTTTGAATTTAGCAAAACTTAAAGAATAGATAACAATCTTTTTGGATTGCAATACAGAAAAATTGTTGTAGTTACAATTTAGTTAATTTTTGCAGCAATCTTTAACAACAATGAATAGGTTGTTAATTTTTTGACTGCTGCTGATTATTTATGTGATGATAGTTAATTAGGATAAAAAAATCATGTTTTCATTCACTAACGTCATTGTTAGCATTATTAAAAGTTTTTAATTGACGAAAAGAATGTAATTTTTCAAAAAACTTATTACTATCAAAACTTAAAGGATCAACTTTTTTACTTGCCACATCTACAGCACGATGAGTAGTAATTCTATCATCTGGGACTTGACTTTGAGCAATTAACCAAGCCAAAGAATCATATTGAGCTTCAGTATAACCGCTATGTTGATCGATATTATTCTTTCCCCAAGCATCAGGAGGGGTTTCCAGAGAGACATGATAAGCAAAATTATTCACAGATGGTGGTAAACTAGGATTAGTTTGAACAGTTTCCACGCCATTAACACCTTTAAATACTGAATTACCAGCCCCAAAAGCGCGTTTTTCTGGGGGAACTAAATAAACAACCGTTCCCTGCAAAGTAATTATAGCGTGATAACTAGCTTGAACACTTTCATCATCATGAGGAGTTTGAAAAAAATTAATGGCGCTAGAAACCGAATTACTGGTTTCATGAAGGACTATAATAGCTTGATGATTGAGAGGTAGACCATGAATATCTGTGGTATAGCGATCGCCATAATTGCTAGGATCAACCTTAAACTGTCTAAAATCCGGTTTATATTGGCTAAATTCCTTAGTAGTTGTGTATACAAGATTAATTTGATGATTGTTGACTGGAGATGGTGGAAAATTTCTTTTCCTTTCCCTAATGGTTAATACCGACTGTAACTGCGATGGTAGATATTGATTCCAGGATTTATCTGGCGAATTTCGTGAATTTGTCTGATTTTGTGGATTTCTTGCCCCACCAAGAAATAGTGCCAAAATTAACGCAGCTAACATCAGAAAAATCAGTAAAACTCTAGTCGCCCAAGCTCTAAATTTCATATTTTTAAATACTGATAATATAGCTAATATCACTTCTGGTAGTTTTGAGCCTTTGCTTCTTTGCGCCTTTGCGCGAAACATAGCCATCAAAATCTGAGAAAATCATAAAATAAGTCTAAGATGACAAAACCAACATTATTTTTGTAACACAATTATGACCCATCCCTTTCTCAAACATCTACATAGTCCAGAACGTCCCGTAATCGTTTTTGACGGCGCTATGGGAACAAACCTACAAAGCCAGAACCTCACGGCTGAAGACTTTGGAGGGGCGCAATATGAAGGTTGTAACGAATACTTAGTTCATAGTAAACCGGAAGCCGTGGCCAAAGTTCACCGTGATTTTCTGGCAGCTGGTGCTGATGTCATTGAAACTGATACCTTTGGTTCTATGTCCATAGTCCTAGCAGAATACGACCTAGCAGACCAGGCTTATTATCTCACCAAAACTGCCGCCGAACTGGCCAAAAGCGTCGCTGCGGAATTTTCCACCCCGGAAAAACCTAGATTTGTTGCTGGTTCTATTGGACCGACAACCAAACTCCCTACCTTGGGACATATTGATTTTGACACAATGAAAGCCTCTTTTGCGGAACAGGCAGAAGCCTTGTTTGATGGTGGTGTGGACTTGTTCCTGGTAGAAACCTGCCAAGACGTGCTACAAATTAAAGCTGCATTGAATGGAATTGAGGAAGTTTTTGCCAAAAAAGGGGAAAGAAGACCATTAATGGTGTCTGTCACCATGGAAAGCATGGGAACAATGCTGGTAGGTACAGAAATCAACGCCGTTCTGACGATTTTAGAACCTTACCCCATTGATATTCTGGGTTTAAATTGCGCCACTGGTCCCGACTTGATGAAACCACATATCAAGTATTTATCAGAACATTCCCGCTTCGTAGTTTCTTGTATTCCCAATGCGGGTTTACCGGAAAACGTTGGTGGTCAAGCACATTACCGATTAACACCAGTTGAATTACGGATGGCGTTAATGCACTTTATTGAAGATTTAGGTGTCCAAGTGATTGGGGGTTGCTGTGGGACACGGCCAGCACACATTCAACAATTGGCGGAAATTGCCAAGGAGTTAAAACCGAAAGTTAGACAGCCGAGTTTAGAACCAGCAGCCGCATCAATTTATACTACTCAACCCTACAACCAAGATAATTCTTTCTTGATTATTGGTGAACGTCTCAACGCCAGTGGTTCTAAAAAATGCCGTGATTTACTCAACGCCGAAGACTGGGATGGTTTAGTATCAATGGCGCGGAGTCAAGTCAAAGAAGGCGCACATATCCTAGATGTTAACGTTGACTATGTGGGACGGGACGGCGTGCGTGATATGCACGAGTTGGTTTCTCGGATTGTCAATAATGTGACACTACCTTTAATGCTGGATTCCACCGAATGGGAAAAAATGGAAGCGGGGTTAAAAGTCGCTGGTGGTAAGTGTTTACTCAATTCTACTAATTACGAAGACGGTGAACCACGATTTTTAAAAGTCCTAGAATTAGCTAAAAAATACGGTGCTGGTGTAATTATTGGGACAATTGACGAAGATGGTATGGCCCGGACTGCGGACAAAAAATTTCAAATTGCCCAACGTGCTTACCGTCAAGCTGTAGAATATGGTATTGCTCCTACAGAAATATTCTTTGATACTTTAGCACTGCCTATTTCTACTGGCATTGAAGAAGATCGGGAAAATGGTAAGGCGACAATAGAATCAATTCGCCGCATTCGTCAAGAATTGCCCGGAAGTCATGTCGTGTTGGGCGTTTCTAATATATCCTTTGGCTTAAATCCAGCAGCGCGGATGGTACTAAATTCCATGTTTTTGCATGAAGCCATGAATGCGGGCATGGATGCAGCAATTGTCAGCGCGAGTAAAATTTTACCACTTACTAAAATCGAACCTCAACATCAAGAAGTTTGTCGGCAGTTAATTTACGATCAACGCAGATTTGCTGGTAACGTCTGCGTTTATGATCCTTTAGGAGAATTAACAACAATTTTTGCAGGAGTCAAAACTAAACGTAATACGGGAATTGATGAAAATTTACCAATTGAAGAACGTTTGAAACGTCATGTTATTGACGGTGAACGTATTGGTTTAGAAACTCAATTGACAAAAGCTTTAGAACAATATCCTCCCCTAGAAATCATTAATACTTTCTTATTAGACGGGATGAAAGTTGTGGGTGAATTGTTTGGTTCTGGACAAATGCAATTACCTTTTGTGTTACAATCAGCGGAGACTATGAAAGCTGCGGTTGCCTATTTAGAACCGTTCATGGAAAAATCGGAATCTGGTAATAATGCCAAAGGAACTTTTGTAATTGCTACGGTCAAAGGTGATGTACATGATATTGGTAAAAACCTGGTAGATATCATTTTATCTAACAATGGTTATAAAGTGATTAACCTGGGCATTAAGCAATCTGTAGAAAACATCATTCAAGCTTACGAACAGTATCAACCTGATTGTATTGCCATGAGTGGATTGTTAGTAAAATCCACCGCTTTTATGAAGGAGAATTTACAGACTTTTAATGAAAAAGGTATTACTGTGCCTGTGATTTTAGGTGGTGCTGCTTTAACTCCTAAATTTGTCTATCAAGATTGCCAAAATACTTACCAAGGTAAGGTAATTTACGGTAAGGATGCCTTTTCTGATTTGCATTTTATGGATAAATTAATGCCGGCTAAAATAGCTGGAAATTGGGATGATTTACAAGGGTTTTTGGATGAAGTTACCGAGGAAAATGGCCATGAATCTGTTGGGGAAAAGGGCGGGCAAGATGCCCACCCCACAGTAAATGATGTTGATATTAAAAAAGAGGTTGATACGCGGCGTTCTGATTTTGTGGCTGTAGATATTGAACGTCCAAAACCACCTTTTTGGGGAACGCAGTTTTTACAACCTGATGATATTTCTTTGGAGGAATTATTTTGGTATTTGGATTTGCAAGCTTTGGTGGCTGGACAATGGCAATTCCGTAAACCGAAGGAACAATCTAAGGAAGAATATCAAGGGTTTTTAGCTGATAAAGTTTACCCGGTTTTAGAGGAGTGGAAACGGCGAATTATTGAGGAAAATTTATTGCACCCTCATGTGATTTATGGGTATTTTCCTTGTCAGTCTGTGGGGAATAGTTTATTGATTTATGAAACGAACCACGGAGGCACAGAGGACACGGAGGTAAGAGTCAGTTTTGAGTTTCCCCGTCAGAAGTCTTTGAATAGGTTATGTATTGCAGATTTTTTTGCACCTAAGGAGTCGGGAATAATTGATGTTTTCCCTATGCAAGCGGTGACTGTGGGAGAAGTGGCTACGGAATTTGCTCAAAAGCTGTTTGCTAATAATCAGTACACTGATTATCTGTATTTTCATGGGATTGCTGTGCAGGTGGCGGAGGCTTTGGCTGAATGGACTCACGCGAGAATCCGCCGGGAGTTGGGTTTTGGTGATTCTGAACCGGATAATATTCGGGATATTTTGGCGCAGCGTTATCAGGGTTCTCGGTATAGTTTCGGCTATCCGGCTTGTCCAAATATTCAAGACCAGTTTAAGCAGTTACGGTTGTTGGAGGTTGAGAGAATGAAGATGTACATGGATGAAAGTGAACAACTTTATCCTGAACAGTCTACAACGGCGATTATTGCTTATCACCCAGCAGCGAAGTATTTTACGGCTTAATCTCACTTGTTGATATGGGCTTTTATCGAATTTAGGAGGCAGCTAGAATACAAAACTCAACTATATGGCAGTAAGTTAGTAGTTGTGGATAGATTTTATCCTAGTAGTAAAACTTGCTGCAGTTGTGGAGAAAAAAATCATCACTGTCATTATCTCAAAGAGTGTTTAAATGTGAGAAATGCGGTTTTGAGTGTGATAGAGATGTAAACGCTGCAATTAATTTAAAACAAGAAGCGGTTAGATTAACCGTTGTAGAGACGTTCCATGGAACGTCTCTACATAGTTCCGACAATTCTAGGATGAAGCCGGAAGAAAAAGCAGACTTTTGTTAGCATTAGTTAGCTTTTTTGGATCGGATTTAATACAGACTATGTTATATTTCATAAGGTGTCCGCAAGTTGGGAAATCAAAAAGTGAACAGTTTGCGCGATCGCCTGTTTTGAAGGTTTTAGCATTTTTGGTATTAATTAACCAATGACCACTGACCAGTAACGTGAATCTTGTCTAGATTTGGCGTTTAAATATATTCATGAGCATTTCAACTTCCATACTGAGTGATTTACTCAAGTCACTTCCCTATCTGCGACCCCAGTTATATTTTAAGGCTTCACTAACGGCGCTCTCCCATGCTATAGAGGATCAGGTTTTGGCGGCTAATTTAGACCAACCCTTGATCATTGCTAGTTTCCAGAAAGAGCGATTCTATCGTCAAGAAGCCCATCGTTATCAACGACTTGGGGAAAAAAGTAATCAAATATATGTATTATCTGCACCAGAGACCGAGTTTGCTCAAGCTGCTGATGACTATGAAAAAATAGCTTTTGAGCCTGATGATGGGTTAACTCAAGAATGGCATTTAGTAGTAGTTGCTGATAACTATTCTAGCTGTTTGATCTGCCGTGAAAGTCTTGGTTCTCAGTCCAGAAATCAACATATCCCAGAGATGACTCCTAGTTTGGATATGGATACAGCGCGAAGATTTGAGGGAATTTGGACATCGGAAAAAGGGACCTGTCTAATGGCTGCTCAATTGTTATTAGATAGAATTAAGGTTTATCGGCCGGATTTAGCGGCAAAGGTTGATCAAGTTAAGCAGCGGTTTGGAATTGGTGAATTAATAAACAAGTCAGGAGTTAATTCCAGTCATGAATATGCTTGTGATATTGATACAGATCCCTTTGTGCAAAGGTTGGTAACATATCTGCAAGCTAGTCAGTATAAACTACATAAAGCTTACCGTTCAATTGCGGCTCAAGCTCGGAAAGAAAGGTTAGTAAATTCCATTAGTACAGCAATTAGGCGATCGCTTGATCCACGGCAAATTCTGGAAGTTGCGGCTCAAGAGTTGGGTCAACAGTTAAAAACCTGTCGGTGTCTAATTTATCGCGCCCAATCTACAGATGGTAAAGCCATAATTGAACATGAATTTTTAAATTCTGAGGTCACATCTGTACTAGGTCAAAGTTGGGAGTTACAACATAATCCTCTATTTCAGCAGGTAGTAGAGCGGGGGGAGGGAGTATGTGTAGTTGATACGCAAACAGATAGTCAAGTCAAGAAATCACCGACTTTATCCAAAATTGTCCGGCGCTTTGGGGTGCGTTCTTGGTTAATAGAACCTGTATTATATCAAGGAAGACTCTTGGGAATTGTGGAGTTGCATCATTGTCATTTTCCTGCCCATGAGTGGCAACCAGGGGAGGTAGACTTAGTACAAGCCATAGCGACTCAAATTGGTGCTGCGCTGATTCAAGCCGAATCTTTTGCGAATTTAGAAGAACTCAACCAACAACTAGAAGCTTTAGATCGAACCCGGAGGAATTTAATTGCTATTACAGGCCATGAACTTCGCACCCCTCTATCTACCATCCAAGTTTGTTTAGAAAGTTTGGCCACAGAACCAGATATGCCACGGGAATTGCAACAGGTGATGTTGAATACCGCGCTTTCTGATTCGGAAAGAATGCGGAAACTGGTACAAGACTTTTTAACCCTTTCTAACCTAGAAAGTGGCCGGGTAGAATGGCATCCTGAATCATTAACCATCCAAGAGTGTATAGATTTAGCACTGAGTCGTTTACGGACGCGCTCTAGCCAAGAAAAGCTACCGCAAATTAAAATCCAAATTCCCCAAAACTTACCTTTAGTAAGGGCTGACGGTGATTGGTTGGTGGAAGTATTAGCCAAACTTATAGATAATGCTTGTAAATTTACTCCATCTTCAGGGAAGATTACTATTAATGCCATTAGCACCCTTCAGGAGACTCTAGAAGTCATCATATCGGATACAGGGAGGGGAATTGAACCAAACAGTCTAGAAATCGTTTTTGACCGCTTTTACCAGGAGGAAGGGGCATTACGCCGGACGACAGGTGGAACTGGATTGGGTTTAGCAATTTGTCGGCAAATTGTCAATGGCTGGGGCGGAAAAATTTGGGCCCAGTCCGCAGGTAAAGACCAAGGTAGTCAGTTGCATTTTACAATTCCTATTGTGCTGGGTAGTTAGGAGCAGGTAATAACCAATAACCAATCAGCAGTGACTAAAAACTGTTACAGTCTATAACGGAATCGCAACATAAGTCGAGATCCGATGTTAGTATGCCCTAAAAACCTACAAGAGATAGATTATGGCAACTCTGACTGGCAAAACCCCAATCTTTGGTGGCAGCACTGGTGGTCTACTGACAAAAGCGGAAGTAGAAGAAAAGTACGCTATCACCTGGACTAGCCCCAAGGAGCAAGTGTTTGAAATGCCCACTGGTGGCGCGGCTAAGATGGTTAAAGGGGAAAACCTGCTATACATTGCTCGCAAAGAGTATGGTATTGCTTTAGGCGCGCAACTTCGCAAGTTCAAAATCACCGATTACAAGGTTTACCGCATTTTACCAAGTGGCGAAACCACTATGATTCACCCTGCTGATGGTGTCTTCCCTGAAAAGGTAAATGCTGGACGTTCTATGGTTCGTCACGTACCCCGCAGAATCGGTCAAAACCCCAATCCTGCACAAATCAAGTTCAGCGGTAAAGCTACTCACGATGTTTAATCGTTAGTGGATAATGGGTAATGGGGAGAAAACTTTGTCCCCTTACCCATGATAAAAAAACTTGTTTACGAATTTTTAATTGTTAATTGCCAATTATTTATGATATTCCCCGATTTCGACCAGTTTCAAAAGCTGACTAGCCAAGGTAATTTTGTGCCATTGTATCAGGAATGGATAGCCGACTTAGATACGCCTGTATCTGCTTGGTATAAAGTTTGTGCAGATCAACCTTATAGCTTTTTGCTGGAATCGGTGGAAGGTGGGGAAAAGTTAGGACGTTATAGTTTATTGGGTTGTGATCCTTTGTGGATTTTGGAAGCAAGGGGTGATCAAACTACGCAAATACATCGAGATGGTTCTCAACAAGTTTTTACAGGTGATCCGTTTGCAGTTTTATCTGAATGTTTAGATCCTTATCATCCAGTAAAATTACCGGAGCTACCTTCAGGAATTGGCGGTTTATTTGGGTTTTGGGGCTATGAATTAATAAATTGGATTGAGCCGCGTGTGCCAATTCATGCTCAAGATCAGCGTAATATCCCTGATGGATTATGGATGCAGGTAGACCAGTTATTGATTTTTGACCAGGTAAAACGGAAAATTTGGGCGATCGCCTACGCGGATTTACGTAATTCAGATGATTTAAAGGTAGCATATCAAGAGGCGAGCGATCGCATTCAGGAAATGGTCAGAAAGCTATCTTTACCTCTATCACCGGAAAAGACCAAATTATCTTGGACAGCACCTAGAAACAGGTCTCAAGGGGGAATAGAGGAATATACGAGTAACTTTACGCGCCGAGAATTTTGCGCTAGTGTGGAAAAAGCGAAAGCATACATTAAAGCTGGTGATATTTTTCAAGTAGTCATTTCTCAACGCTTATCCACAGAATATACAGGTGATCCCTTTGCTTTGTATCGTTCTTTACGTCAAATCAATCCTTCACCTTACATGGCCTATTTTAATTTCCAGAACTGGCAAATTATCGGTTCTAGTCCCGAAGTCATGGTAAAAGCTGAACGCAATGATCAAGGGGAAATTATCGCTACAGTGCGTCCCATTGCGGGAACTCGACCTAGAGGGAAGAATAGCCAGGAAGATGCGGCCTTTGCGGAAGATTTACTTCAAGACCCCAAGGAAATCGCCGAACACGTGATGTTAATAGATTTAGGACGCAATGATTTAGGGCGGGTATGCAGCAGCGGTAGTGTTAAAGTGGATGAATTAATGATCATTGAACGCTACTCTCATGTGATGCACATTGTCAGTAATGTGATGGGTAAATTAGCACCTGGTAAAACGGCATGGGATTTACTTAAAGCGTGTTTTCCTGCGGGAACTGTCAGCGGTGCGCCCAAAATCCGCGCTATGGAAATTATTAATCAGTTAGAACCGAGTCGCAGAGGTGTGTATTCCGGTGTATATGGATATTATGATTTTGAAGGACAATTGAATACTGCGATCGCTATTAGAACTATGGTATTACATAATCAGACTTTAACTGTCCAAGCGGGTGCGGGTTTGGTAGCTGACTCAGACCCAGAAAGGGAATATGAGGAAACTCTGAATAAAGCAAGGGGGTTGTTGGAAGCCATTCGTTGTTTACGATGAGTTTATTGTTTAATCTTTTTTTCTCTCCCAGAGGCGCAAAGAGTGGTTGTTAATTCATCTTGTCCAGCTTTGTCTTGCTTATGCAACGAAGATAGTTCTTCCTCGTCGGTATCTAGCTTACCAGGTTTTTCGATGCTTGTCAATAGTTCTTTCTCTTAAACCGCGAAACTATTTTCTTGAATTCAGGGAGTTTTTTCTCTCGCAAAGAGTAGTTGTTAATTCATCTTGTCTAGCTTTGTCGTGCTTATGCAAAGAAGATAGTTCTTCCTCGTCGGTATCTAGCTTACCAGGTTTTTCGATGCTTGTCAATAGTTCTTTCTCTTAAACCGCGAAACTATTTTCTTGAGTTATTGAGGTTAGAGAGAAAGAATTAAATTGAGAATGTTTAATTCATGGGAATTTAACAGGTACTTTTCTGTAAAAACTTTATTTCTGATTTCTTGTAAACTATAACTTCTAAACACAACAAATGGAAATTCTTGATAATTATGACCTATTGGTAAAATGTTTCCCACCGGATATAATAAGCGAACATAGCTAGATAAAATATCTTTAAAACGTTGATCTTCTGGTTCTTGAGTTTCGTTTTCAAAATATTCTTTCATCACTTTACCGCTAATAAACGCAAATAATGGTAAAGCATAATACTGATCATAATGTTGACTTCTCTGAAGGAAATTCTGAGTTTTTGGAGGTGCATTTCTCAATCTTGCTACTAATTCCATAGCATCTCTGACTGCATAAGTCAAACTTTCGGGATAAATTTTACTTCTACTAATATTTTGCAAATTTTCCCATAATTGAGAATTAGCATATTTCTCAATATCTAATAACCGCATTTGATAATACTCTTCAATTTCTTTAGTAGGTACTATTAATAAACCTCCACTAATATAACCTAATTCCAAAGGTTTAAAATCTAGTAATTTATCAAAAGTTTTTGCAAGTTCTAAAAAATTGTTATTAAAACTTTCCCTAATAGTTAAATAACTTGCTTCTGTATTTTTTTCTACCACAAAATCACCATCTTTCATTAGTGATTCTAAATTGGTATATGCTTGTTTTAAAGATACATGACTTTTATTTCTTTGATATTCCTTTTTCAGTTGAGAAATGAGATTTTCAATTTGACTAGAAAAACTTTCTCCCGCAGCAAAAACCGACTTTCCCCCAATAGGAATTAAAATATATTCTTCTCTGCCAATCATACCATAACCTTGGATTCTCGTCATCATAGATGCTTTGAGAACTAAGAGAATATTTAATAAACTTAAAGCACTTTGTTGTACAGAAATTTGTGGTTCATCTTGATAATAAGTTGCACGTTCAGCTAAATAAAAATTTAGATATTTATCTTGATTATCTATCATATCATTTCCCCTACCTCGATAAATAACTTGAATAATTTCCATGAGGTTTTTTTCAATTTCAAACTTAGGAATTTCCACTAAAATGTGGGTTGCTTTAGGAAATGATAAACCACGACTTCCTGAAGCAGTCATAAATACAACTTTGACTTTTTCTTGATATTGTTTAATTTCCTGTTTTTCCTGTTCGGAAATATTTGCGTGTATTTCTAAATAATGGGTATTTTTAATAAAGTTTCCTATTCCTAATTTTTCTTGAATTTTATCAATTATTTCTGCTAATTTGGGTTTATTTTGGATGTAAACTATAATTTGTTCTATTTGAGAATTTCGGAATAAAGTTTCAATATCTTTAATAATTTGTTCTTTGACTTTTTCCTCTAATGGAGATTTATCTTTGAGTTTGGTTTTATTGATAAATTTACGAGATTCAATAATGATTTGATAATTGATAGTTAAACTTTTTGCAGGATAGGTATTAGTATTAATGATGATAGATGGTAAATTATGAAATGTAAAAGACTCTACAGATAAAGGTTGAATATTTGACTCTGTTTTGCGAAAAAAGATTTTATTGGGTTCGGGGGTACTGTCTTCTAAATGTTGACAAATCACATTTTTATCCACAATAGAAGCATCAGCAACAATGATTTTAGTATTGAAACCATTTTCAAGATGTGTGAGTTTATAGTCTTTCACTATTTTGTGAATACCTTGTAAAAATTCTACTCCTCCTTCATCCCCAGTAATTTCATCTATCATAATAAATAGATGTTTAATGCGACGAGAAATTTTTTGCATTTTTTCAGGAAAAACGGTATTTTCTTTAGTGTTATATGCGTCACGAAAGATTTTTTCTAAATGTTTTAAAGTATCTCCATAGTCGGTTTTTTTCAAGGACTGAGTAGAAGCAGTTGCAATAATTTGATTATGTTTTTCACTTTTAATAAGATGATATAAACCTTCACAAACACTATTTAAAACTCCTTTAGTTTTTTGTCCAATATCTTGAAAGGTATCATCGGTAATATGTTCTAGTCTATTTTTTCGTTTTGAGGTTCTTTGAATATTTTCCATGTTGAGAAAATGAACTGTCCCTAAAGTAAAATCATTTTCGTGGATATTAGATGTATATGATACAGAATATTCACCAGAGTTATCTTTAATCAAATTACTATCACTATTAATAGCAAAAATTTTATCATCAGCTAATTTTCCTGTGTGTTTATCTTTGAATTTTTCAATAATATCTAAATTGACTTGTTTCCGAGGACTAACATAGAATAATAAAAAACCATCATCTTGATGTTGTTTGAGAAAATCTACTATAGCGGTGGTTTTTCCAATTCCTGGGTTTCCTGTGAGGAAGATGTAAGTATTTTCGGAAAGTAAATATCGTTTAATTAGTTGGTTATGTGCTTGTCTAAAGTTGCAATTTTCGGTTAAATTTAAACTAGTAATTAGTTCTGGAGGTACGTTAGCAACGGAGTTATAAAAATCTGTAATTGTTTCTGTATGTGGTGGTAAAATGTTAATTTGATCGGGAGTAATTTCTAAAAGTGATTTAACTAGTTGTCTTCCTTCCTGAAAACTATAGAAAGCGTTACGTTTAATTTTATCTAAAACTCGACGACGTGCGGAAATAAGTTCTTCTTCTTTATTCTCTTTTGTATAGATTTGATAACAAGTTTGAAAAATTTGCAGGTTTTGTGCTGTAATTGAGATAGTATTAAATGAGCGATCGCTATATCCTACAGCATTACATACTAATTTGGATATATCTGGAATCATCGCATTTTCTTGAAGAAATTGACAGAAACTATAAATATAACCAGCAGCTTGAATTAATTTCACGCTTTCTTTATCATGATATTTAAAAGCTGTAAAATATTCTTGTAAAGCTGGAGAAAAATCGAGATTTAAAGATTCTGTATCAATGCGTAAACTAGAAAATACACTTTTAGAACGAATATAATTAACATCTCTTAATAATAAACTTCTAATAATTTCTACATAGTCAATAT
>LJOT01000134.1 GCA_001672075.1 Anabaena sp. CRKS33 | reverse complement strand
TTCCGTTGAATCAGTTTTTTACCACCTTCCTTAGTTTCTACCAAACCGATAATATGTAGTAATTCACTGTAAAAACCTTTATCAAGGGTATTACTATCATTAGTAAAAGGTAATTTTAATAAATGTTCTGGAGAAAATAGTTTAAATAGGGAAATTAACTTATGTTCATCTGGATGTTTACCAGGGTTTAAATATTCCTGATATTCTCGAATATCAAAATGGGTAAAGGTAATTTTATCGGTAATTTCAGTAATAGCAGGTTGAGCAATTTCTTTATAGAAAAATTCGGTTTTTTTGCTAGTTAATCTCCCTGCTTCAAAATCAGTAAATTGTTTAACCAGAGATTTATTACCAATAAATAAGTTTTCAAAGGTCTGAGCATCAAAAATAAACCATTCGTAAATATTAGTAGCGATTAAATATTTAATTTCTAAATTTTTCCCTGTTAAACGTTCTCGCAAGAAATACAAAACTAATTCCTGAAATGCTTTAGTATTGAGATGATCAACTTTCAACATTTCACTTTTATTATTTGGCTTTTTAAATTCTAAAATCACCCCTACACTACTTTTAGCATCTTTACCATTATAAATAACTAGATCATTGCGTCCCTTAGTATTAATAAAATGATTTGCACCATAAAGAGTATTCTTTAAAAAATCCACAATGAGATTTTTATGAAATTCCTCAGATTCCGCTTCATTAATTTTATTAAGTAGATTTTGCAGATGACTTTTAAAATTTTCAATATCATTTCTAAAGGGGTTAATTTTCAGAAATGCTTTATTTAATGCTTCTCTAGGTTGTAATTTTTGTAAATTCATTTTTTCACACCTTGATATTTATTAAAGTTGGTTAATTTCCATGATCTCATAAAACATTCTGTAAATCCCTAAATCCTGTACTTCGACTAGCTCAGTACAAGTCGCTCAGTAACCGGACACCCTGGGCTTGCCCCATGCTACGCTATCAGATAAATTATTATATAATTATTATATTAAGTAGGTGAACGGAAAAAAACCAACATAAGTAACGAAAAGTAAAGTTGCCGAAAACCTCTTCCCTGTTCCCTGTTCCCTTGTCATAACGACAATTTTTAACGCCAACCTACTTATTATATTATATAATAGTGAATAAATATTTACCATAATTAACTATGCAAACCACAGAATCACCTTTACAATTGCGGCTGTGGACTGTTGAAGAGTACCACAAAATGGCTGAAGCAGGAATATTTGATCCCAGTGAACGAGTAGAATTATTAGAAGGGAAAATAATTTGGATGGTTGCTAAAGGAACAGCCCACCGTTCAGCAGTGGGAAGAACATATAAACTATTAGAACACAGAATAGGTCATAAGGCTTGTATAGCTATTCAAGACCCTGTAAAATTAAATGAAATGTCCCAACCTGAACCAGATGTTGCTGTAGTGAAAATAGATCCTTTAGACTATGCAGATCATCATCCTACCCCAACGGAAATTTATTTAATTATCGAAGTTGCAGATAGTAGTTTAAAACTAGATACAGAAATTAAAGCTAAAGCTTATTCTCAAGCAGGAATTAAGGATTATTGGGTGTTAGATGTAGTGAAACGGGAATTAATTGTATTTAGAAATCCCACAACAGAAGGTTATCAAAATCAAGAAATTATCACAGAACATCAAAAAATATCTCCTTTAGATTTTCCTGATTTAGAAATTGTAGTTGCCCAGATGCTACCACTTGTCTGATAGATAATAGAATCATGAAGATGATAACTTTATCAAATCCTGTAAATCGTTACATCCTAGATATCCTGATTCTGACAAATTAAATATCAGGTTCTACCCCCAGCTTTCTTAACTGTTCTATCAATTTTTCTTTCTGTCGTCTTTCCTGTTCCATTGGAGTTAAAACCCAATTACCAGAAACATCATACCACCGTAACCAAGGCTGCTGAATATTATTATATGTCCCCTCCCACACTCCTAAGCCTAATTCTATTTCTGGTATCCAAAAACGAGAATTTGATGATGATAAATCTATTTCCGCATAACGACCACCATCTAATTTAAATATTCTAAATGTATATGTGTAACGGTCAAAAATAGCATAATAGGGAATCCTTAAAATCTGTTCATACACTTCCCATTTTGTTGGCGGTTTTTCCACATTTCGTAAAGTCTGTCCTAAATCTTCTTTTTCTGTTCCTGGTGATAGTAACTCCACGATAATAAAGGGAGTAATTCCCTCTTGCCAAATTACATAACTCAGTCGTAAATCGCCATTTTTATAAAGAGGAGAAACACCCACAGATACAAACCAATCTGGTCTTTTATACGCTATGGGATGATGAGGATCATAATAAAGATTCATATCACTAGCGGTAAAGATTTTGTGGCTAGGATAGGTAGAAGAATTAAAAGTTTCGTCTAATAAACGGGGTTGTAATAAATGAAATTGATCAGGCAAACCTTTCTCCTCTGGATCTTCACTTTTGAGATCATACATCGTTGGTAACACTTCTTGGGGTGAAGGAGGTGGATCTGTTTGATACATAGTAGTATTCCTGGAAAATATACTTTATTGTGTGTTCACAGTGTCTTAAAACCCACGCAGACGGATTTTCTTTGTGTGCAAGATGAGTCACCTATGCTAATAAATCATAACTTATCTTTTCCCAATCGCAGACCAGGACATTTTTGTAAAATTTGTAAAAAATTGGCCGCTTTTTGATCAACATCTGCATTATTAATTTGTAGCTGTGTATTATTATTTGTGTATTATTATTTATAATGTACAATTTAGAGGAGGTTTAGATGAATAATATGACCATAGATAACAATACTTTAGATTTAGTCACCGGAGGATTAGCAATCATGATTTTAGTAGGAGGAATGTTGATGATGTTTACTACCATTTTCACTACCAAGAAATAATTACCTCACCCACAAAAACTGAGTGATTAATAGTATCAGCAAACCTAATTTTTTTAAAAGAATGGGGAATTTGGATGATAAGCTTTAAAAACTCAGTTAAGCAAATTAACTATAAATTAAATCTAATAAAGTGTAAATATAATAATTAAAATACTTTTTAGCACGCAACTATATATACATTTATAGTAGAAGTCAGAAACATCTGTTATGAAGGGAAAACAACAAAATAACTGAAAAAATCAGATTTGGCTAATAAATATTGGTCAATTGGTCAAAGATTGAGTTAAAATGGGAGGTCGCAAACTCAAGCAAAAAACCCGGATATTCCCCGGAGGTGTAATTGACCAAGTTCATTTTAAAAATTCTCTGGTTAGACGAAAACGTCGCCCTCGCAGTTGACCAAGTGGTTGGTAAAGGTTCTAGTCCCTTAACCAAATACTTTTTCTGGCCCAGAAATGATGCCTGGGAAGAGCTAAAAAAAGAGTTAGAATCCAAACATTGGATTACAGATGTTGACCGCGTGGAGTTGCTAAACAAAGCCACAGAAGTAATTAACTACTGGCAAGAAGAAGGCAGAAAACGCCCAATGGCAGAAGCGCAATTAAAATTTCCAGAAGTTGCCTTCACTGGTAGCGCCTGATTATTTTAGGTTAGTAATGGGTAATTGACGATAATTAATTATTGTCAATTATCATCTACGCCATAATTTGATTGTTTTGTCTTTACTACCACTGACAATTAATTCTGTATCATCGCTAATAGCAACGCTAGATACTGAGTCTGTATGACTTACAAGGCTGGTAATTTCTGATTTTGTGCTGATTTGCCAAATTTTCACTGTTTTATCCCAACTGCCACTAATTAGCATTTCCCCATCCGTACTAAATGCTACAGCTACTACTGACCAAGAATGACCGGAAAGTGTGGTAATTAATTCACCAGTGTTAACATCCCATAATTTAATTGTATTATCACCGCTACCAGTTGCCAATAAATTTTGATTGGTGGGACTAAATGCAATTGTCAAAACTGCCCAAGTATGACCTAAAAGAGTTGTTAATAAGTTATATTTTCCGTTTTGTAGTTGCCAAATACGAACTGTTTTATCATAACTAGCACTAGCTAAAAATTCTCCTTGGGGACTAAAAGCAACAGCATTTACTTGTAATTTATGTCCAGTTAAAGTGTGAAGTTCTAAACCTGTATTTATATCCCATATTTTAATAGTTTTATCCCAACTTCCACTGGCTAAAAGCCCATGAGGATGAAATGCTAGAGACTTGACAGCGTGGGAATGTCCGCTTAAAGTCTGAATTATTGTTAATGTTTGTATGTCCCATAATTTGATAGTTTTATCATCACTAGCGGTGGCTAAAATTGTCCCATGGGGATTAAATTTAACTGCTGTTATAGCTTGAGTATGTCCTTTCAAGTTAGCGATTAATTGTTGAGTTTTTAAATCCCATAATTTAATACTTTTATCATCCTCACCACTTGCTAAAATTTGACTATCAGGGCTTAATGCTATGGTATTAATAGGACTATAAATTTGATTTTTTATTGTATAATTAAGTTGCCAATCATTCTGGGAAATATGAGATGATAAACGGGAATAATTAGCTTTAATTCCCAAGTTGTAAATAAGTTCATTTGCCGATTTCCAGCGTTCTTGTAAATTGTGTTTTACCAGTTTATCAAGGGTTTGCGCTAAATGTTCACTAATTTGATTAGTTAAATAATCTCGCCATATCCAGCTATGATGAGTAATATTAAATAATTCAAAGGGTGGTATGTGAGTTAGTAAATAAATACAAGTTACACCTAAACTATATAAGTCACTTGCGAAAACGGCTTGACCTTGTATTTGTTCTGGAGAAATATATTCTGGATTCCCAACTATATCATCTTTTAATTGATTTCTATTGACAAATTTAACGACTGTAAAATCAGTTAAGAATAGATTTTCTAATAAATTTTGATTTTGGTTAACCGTCGGCCAAATAATATTTTCTGGGTTAATATTGCGGTGAATAATTTGATGATTATGAATAAAACTGAGAACGGGTAATAAACTTTTTAAAACCTGCCAAATCTGATTTTCATTAAAAATACCTTGCTTTTCTAACACAGTAGCTAAATTATCACCTTTGATAAATTCCTGAATTAAATAATCATATTTGTCTTCTGTAAAATGGGTGATTAATGTGGGAATTTGAGGATGTTTACCTAATTCTGTTAATTGCTGTACTTGATATTCAAAATCTTTAAGTGTTTGTTCTGGAAATGACAATTTTTGAACAATACAAGTAAGGGGAGGAAATTGATTTTCATCTACAGCGAGAAATGTTTGATAAAATTCCCCTTTAGCAATCTGTTTGATCAAACGATAACGGTTTTTAATTAACATCATAAATCCCAGAATCATGGCAAGGCAAGGGGCAACAGTCAAGAGATTTTCAGGTAACAAACTGCCATAACAACACAAAAAAAATGAAAATTTTAAGATGAAAATTTTAGCTTTTGGTGGGCATTGCCCACCCTACAAATTTACACTATAGCGTTTCCCAGTCTAATGAAGTACACACCAATTTATTCCCTGTTCCCTGTAACCTGTAACCTGTTCCCTGTTCCCTGTTCCCTGTAACCTGTTCCCTGTTCCCTGTAACCTGTTCCCTGTAACCTGTTCCCTGTTCCCTGTTCCCTGTTCCCTGTCACCTGTCACCTGTCACCTGTCACCTGTTCCCTGTTCCCTGTTCCCTGTCACCTGTAACCTGTTCCCTGTCACCTGTCACCTGTCACCTGTCACCTGTCACCTGTCACCTGTCACCTGTAACCTGTAACCTGTTCCCTGTTCCCTGTTCCCTGTTCCCTAAAACTAAAAAACTTTGTCCCTCACGAGCATGGGAACTGCTATAATTTGTCCAAAAATGGACTAACATCAACAGCTAGTTTTTGTCCTAATTTTAGTAATTGACGACATTGCATGGTTTCTGCTTCACTGTTAATATTGGCAATTCGTGGCAATATTTGACTGTGTAAACAACTCCAATATAGTTCTTGGGATTGGTTTAAATTAATGCCAATATCCAACTTATAACCAATATCAATTAACCGTTCTAACCGTTGGATATCTGTATCCAAATTGCTATTGACATCATACAATAATTGCCACAATAATCGAACTATTAATTGTTCTAGGATTTGATTGCCTTCGGGAATATTTAATTGACAACGAAGCTGTTTAGCTTCATGGGAAATCGCTTCCAATTCTAACATCAAATTCCAGCTTAATTGTGCTTCATTCATATCTTGTTCTAGGGATAGCTGCGCTTGCTGTAGACATCGCAATGTGATTAGACAACGATGGCCTAAAGCAATTTCTGCCGCTACCTGTAATTCCCGTGGTACTTCTAACCCATCTCGATGAAAAGCCATCATCACACCGTAATTATCACGATAGGCTTGAGTATATAATTGGTCTAATCTTGCCAGTGTTTCCTGGCTTAACAACCGCATAATCCGATGACGTTCTTCAGCAAATAGAGTTTGTAAACTAAAGGCTTCACCCCCAAATACTTGAGTCATTACCAAAATAACATGAGCTACACTGGCCTGTTCCAAGGCTGTAAACAGCTTTTCTTTGATTTCCCCATACTTGCGTTTACCATTGAAATTTTGAATACAGCAGTGAAAATCCCAACCCCCCAAATGCAGTACAGCAAATATTAAATTTTCACTTTCCCATGTCATATCTGACATTAGCTGCAAATGTCCCACTACCATAGTTAACGGACCAATACGCTGTTTATGGTAATCTAACTCATGGGCAGTATAGCAATAGACTCGCTGATAATTACCATGGTATTGTTTATCTGTGTCTTGTCCAAAAACAGCATTGTTGCGATGATTAAATAAGGAAGTGATAGCATAATGGGCGGCGACTTGTTTAAATCCAATGTGAGCAGTTAATACTAATTTATGATATATATCTGCCCCATTTTTAAACTCTTCTACATTACTAGGAGCTAAAGTTAGGCGTTTAAGAAAACCCTTTTCTAACTGTACACCTGAGACATCTCCTGCTAATTCTAAAGCACGGGCGGCATAACGTAAAATTTGTGTTCCCTCCGGGCGGGAAATTTCCTCAAAAAACCAGCCGCAACTAGTGAACATTAGTAAAGAATGACGCTGCATTTCCAACAAGCGTAAAGCCTCTACCTGTTCACCAGCGTCTAGTTTATGAGTTTGATGACGGGATAGAAAACGGCTAACATTAGCATGAGAACGGTCAGACATGACATGAATATATTCATCCCTTGCTTGCCAAGGATCACGGAATAATACAGTACCATGTTTTTCATAAACATCAATTAACTGATCTCGTAACCAATTTAACGCATTTCGTAACGGCCGCCGCCATTTTTGATGCCACACACCCCCTTCCCCACCACAACCACAATCATCTTGCCATCTATCCACACCATGGGCGCAACTCCAGGCTGTGACGGGCTTTAATTGGACTTCCCAACTAGGAGGATTTAAACTCAGATAATGGGCGTAGTTGGTGACAGTCCAACCATGACGAGGAAACTCACCAATAAAGGCATAGGCCAAAGTCTTTTCCGTGCCTTTTTTGTGGTGTCCAAAAGTTTCCCCGTCTGTAGCTACAGAAATTAATTGGGACTGACGATGATCCCCGCGAATAGCCGCTGCCACTCGCCCCGCAAAATGATGGGAATTATAGACAACATCACTAAAACCCATATCCCGCGAAATCGGACCATCATAGAAAAAGATGTCAATATAGGCCTGTGATTTTTTGCCAGTTTCCTTACTATCTAAATAACAACGATAGGGACGAGTAGGATCAATCTGATTACCTCCTACCTCATGCCATTGACTATGGGGATCATCCTCTGTCGGGCAAGGACGACAACGCTGGGCTTGAGAAGGTGCTAAAATGATAAATTTAATCTTTTCCGCTACCAATGCCTCTAAGGTGGCATAATCTACGGCTGTTTCTGCTAACCACATCCCTTCGGGATCACGGCCAAAGCGCGAACGGAAATCTTCTTTACCCCAGCGAATTTGTGTGTATTTATCTCTTTCGTTAGCTAAAGGTAGGATAATATGATTATATACTTGAGCGATCGCATTGCCATGACCATTTAACCGTTGGCAACTTTTAGCATCAGCCTCCAAAATCCGCTGATAAACGGACTCATCGTAGCGTTCTAACCACGACATCAGGGTTGGACCAATATTAAAGCTCATGTACTCATAATTATTCACAATCCCCACAACTTCTCCACGGTCATTTAATACCCTTGCAAAAGCATTAGGACGATAGCATTCCCAATGAATGCGCTCATTCCAGTCATGAAAAGGCGTAGCACTGGGTTGACGTTCAATGGCATCCAGGTAGGGATTTTCTCTAGGGGGTTGATAAAAATGACCATGAACTGTAACATAAACACCTTGAGCAATTTTCAGGGGATCATGTTCAGGACTGTATTTAGCCCGTTTATCTGATGGTAAGATCGAGACAGAACTACTTAGTATTTTCGCTGCTGAAGTCATATTTTGTTACCCAAATAAATGTGCAATTTTGAAAAAGATTCTTGCTATGTCTACTTTTCTACAATTGTTGTCTCACAAAATCAGTTATAAATAAAACATAAGAAACAAAACTAAATCTTATCACAATCATTTCTAAACAAGAATACAGGGAACAGGGAACAGGGAACAGGGAACAGGGAACAGGTTACAGGTGACAGGTTACAGGGAACAGGGAACAGGTTACAGGGAACAGGGAACAGGTTACAGGTTACAGGTTACAGGTTACAGGTTACAGGTGACAGGTGACAGGGAACAGGGAACAGGGAACAGGGAACAGGGAACAGGGAACAGGGAACAGGGAACAGGGAACAGGGAACAGGGAACAGGTTACAGGGAACAGGTGACAGGTTACAGGTGACAGGTTACAGGGAACAGGGAACAGGGAACAGGTTACAGGTTACAGGTTACAGGTGACAGGTTACAGGTTACAGGTTACAGAAATTAACTACCAATTACCAATTACCAATTACCCATTACCAATTACTAGCCCTGGCAGATATGATAGGTGTGCAAATGCAGATGATATTTCAGACATCTGTGCCAGATCCCCTGAAATTAAGGTAAAAATGTCAATCAAGAACATTATTTTCACCGTACTGCTGCTGTTTATACCTATATCTTTAGCAGCCCACTTTTTAGAATGGGGAGACTTAATAATCTTCATCACTGCTGCCTTAGCTATACTACCCCTAGCCGCTTGGATGGGTACAGCGACCGAAGAAATAGCTGTGGTAGTCGGTCCAATTCTGGGCGGGTTTTTAAACGCGACTTTTGGTAATGCTACAGAATTAATTATTGCCTTAGTTGCCCTGAATGCAGGACTAATTGATGTTGTCAAGGCCAGTATTACCGGATCAATTATCGGTAATTTACTCCTAGTCATGGGTTTATCCATGTTATTAGGCGGTATTCGTTACAAAGAACAAACATTTGAGTCAGTTGTAGCGCGGGTAAATGCTTCCTCCATGAACTTGGCGGTAATTGCCATTTTACTACCAACTGCAATGAACTATACCTCAACAGGTATTAGCGAAAAAACGGTACAGAATCTCTCTCTAGCCGTGGCTATAGTTTTAATTATAGTTTACGGTTTAACACTACTATTTTCCATGAAAACTCATGGGTATTTGTATGAAGTTGGTGTAGTAGAAGTAGAAGGAATAGAAGCAGGAGAAGAGGTTTCCCATGAAAAACCAAATATTTGGTTATGGACTGGTGTACTTTTAGCCTGTACCTTGTTAGTTGCCTTTGAGTCAGAATTATTAGTAAGTTCCCTAGAAGTTGCTACATCTAAACTAGGTTTAAGTTCCCTATTTACTGGGGTGATTTTAGTCCCCATTATCGGTAACGCTGCTGAACACGCTACCGCAGTCACTGTAGCCATGAAAAATAAAATGGATCTGGCTATGTCTGTGGCTGTGGGTTCAAGTATGCAAATTGCCTTATTTGTAGCCCCAGTTTTAGTCATTGCTGGTTGGATAATTGGTCAACCCATGGATTTAGATTTTAACCCATTTGAATTAGTAGCCGTTGCTGTATCAGTGTTAATTGCTAATAGTATTAGTTCTGATGGTAAATCTAATTGGTTAGAAGGGACTTTACTTCTAGCAGCTTATACTGTATTAGGTTTTGCCTTTTACTTTCATCCCTTTGCCAATAGTATTGGTTAATAGGTGACAGGTGCTACGCCACGGGGACAGGGGACAGGGGACAGGGAACAGGTTATAGGGAACAGGTTTTGGGCAACTTTACTTTTCGTTACTTATGTCGGTTTTTTCCGTTCACCTGCTTAAATATTTTTTTAAAAATTTTAACTCCCTTAAGATAGATGACTAAAATTAATAATTATTATAGTCTCAAATCAGATCGTCCTTTTGATATCAACTTCTTGATTAGTAGTTTTATACAGCAATTATATTTGGTTTTTTCCCTTTCCCCAACGATTAATTTTATCTATAAAATACAATGACTGAAATCGGACTGCTGATGATAGGTGTATTTAATCCAAGAGAACTAAATATTACCCATTTCCCATTCAACCCAAACCTGTTTCACTTAAAAAATGGTGTGCCATTAACAAATAGTCAATCAACGCAGTTAATTTCCCCAACTGAAATTACACCACCAGAATTTATACAAATAAGTGAACCTTTTCTAACTCATCCCTTAGCCATATCTTTTCGTCGGCACAAAATTTTTGAGCAAATTACACAAAAACAAATGTCTGTCAATTCTTCTCAGGTACAATTTCTTTTGGCTGATGCTGGTGACATGGATATTATGGGAACAACAGATATTAAATCATCAACACGATATCCCACAACCCGTAGAAATCCTATGCCCGTGATTAGTTTTGGTAGTTCAGGTATATCTGTCAGAGTTTTACAAAAACTTTTAGTCTCTAGTGGTTATAGAATACCTGTTGATGGCGTTTTTGGACCAATCACAGAAACCGCTGTTAAAGCCTTTCAAAATCGTCGCAATTTATCAGCAGATGGTATGGTTGGTCAAAAAACTTGGTGGGAATTAACGATGTAATTAAGTAGGTTGGCGTTAAAAATTGTCGTTATAACAAGGGAACAGGGAACTCTTAACAGGGAACAGGGAACTCTTAACAGGGAACAGGGAACTCTTAACAGGGAACTCTTAACAGGGAACTCTTAACAGGGAACAGGGAACTCTTAACAGGGAACTCTTAACAGGGAACTCTTAACAGGGAACAGGGAACTCTTAACAGGGAACAGGGAACTCTTAACAGGGAACAGGGAACTCTTAACAGGGAACAGGGAACT
>LJOT01000731.1 GCA_001672075.1 Anabaena sp. CRKS33 | reverse complement strand
AGAACGCGTTTTTCTTGCGCCATTTGGTTGAGTTGGTGCCTCTTGTGGGCATGATGGTGCTCAAGTGGCAAGCCTCTGACCGCGTGGAGCGCGAGGGCACCGCGACGGCGCAATCCTACGTGTGGCGGGCCGGCTACTACGAGTTGGTGCTTGCCGCTGTGCGCCTGTGTCACGGCCCTGCGGCAGCAACGGCGGTAGCTCACAAGGTGCTGGGCATGTACGGCGAAAAGCTGGACGACTATCTGACCGAGTTCAAAAACGAAGGAGTCGGCAATGCCTGATCCAATAACCGGGCTTATCGCTGGCGGGTCAACTCTTCTGGGCAGCGCCATGCAGTCCCGCGCTGCGGGCAAGGCCGCAGGCGCTCAATCGCAAGCAGCCGAGATGGGCATCGAGGAGCAGCGCCGGCAGTTCGACGAGGTGCGCAAGCTGCTGGAGCCCTACGTCCAGGCCGGTCAGCCCGCGCTCCAGGGCATGCAGGCGATGCTGGGGCTGCAGGGCGCAGAGGCCCAGCAGCAGGCCATCACAGACATTGAGCAGAGCCCGCTCCTGCAGGCGATGATGCGCCAGGGTGAGGAGGCGATGCTGCAGAACGCATCGGCTACGGGCGGGCTGCGAGGCGGAAACCTGCAAGGCGCACTGGCGCAGTTTCGTCCGCAGATGCTGCAGGATGCT
>LJOT01000730.1 GCA_001672075.1 Anabaena sp. CRKS33 | reverse complement strand
GCTATCACCTGACGCCAGCCGGTTTCCTGCGCTACGGCCGCATTTCCCTGACGGGATCGGGCGGTTTCACCACGCGCACGTCCGACGATGTGGAGCGCGGGCTGGCCGCCGAACTCGCGCGTCGTGGCAAGTTCCGCGTGAGCCTGGGGCTGCGCTTCGACCCGGGCCGCAGCGACTCCGACAGTCCGGAACTGGCCGGCATGGGCGACATCCGCAAGACGGTGCGTGCGCGCTGGTCGGCCCGCTGGGCTTCATCGTGCCGGCCACTTCGCCCAACTACATCTGGCGCTGGTTCGTGCTGCTGACCGATTGGGCGATCCGGCTTTGCCGCTATTGGACGCCGACCTATGTGCGCGGCATGTGGATGCCGCTTGTCGCGTTCTTCTGGCTCACACTCTTCCGCCTGATCGGCGCGATCGCGCTGCAGAACATGGGCTTCGCGCCGACGCTGTCGGGCGCCGGGGGCGGTTGAACCATGGACATGCGCAATTACTTCGCAATCGCCCTGGCGATCAGTCTGTTCAACGGCCTGATGTCGCCTTGGCTGCCATGGGTGATGATTTTCCTGCCTTTCTTCATGCCGGACATCATCC
>LJOT01000729.1 GCA_001672075.1 Anabaena sp. CRKS33 | reverse complement strand
GGTAATGGATTATCAAGGATCAGACACAGAAAGTTTAAGTGTTTATACAGCAAATATCACTTACACCACCTCTGGTTTACAGGGCTTGTCTTTGCGCGTTTTACCTCGCAATAAATACCTTTCTAGTCCTTACGAACCCAGATTAATCGCTTGGGCTGAATAAGCACTTGACGCTCCCCGCCCTATAGAGGGACGGGGATTCTTGTTTCAACGAGCAACCTTACCCAAACTTGTTACCAAGTCTGAGCAGAGGGTCATCTCTCCACAAGCGTTAAAAGTTCCGGTGCGCCCCACCGTACTTAGATCAGCGTTGCTGATTTGAGGTATGAAAATGATTTTTGATGATTTCAAAACCCTTGTAGAGACCTTCCATGGAAGGTCTCTACACCTAAATTCATACCTGGTTTCAGCAACGCCGAATGTTAATTGCAGCATTGTGGTCACGGTCAAGAATACACCCACATTGACAAACATGAGTTCTAATTGATAGAGATTTTTTAACTATTTCTCCACAATTAGAACAATTTTGAGAGGTGTATTGAGGTGCAACTGGTACAACTACACGCCCATAAACTTTTAAAATTTGCATTTTAGCGATTGTCATCTATATCAGTCCTAACATCATTATTTAGCCCTAATTCAGCCAGTGCAACCTTAGTTTCCTCAATCTTTGAGG
>LJOT01000133.1 GCA_001672075.1 Anabaena sp. CRKS33 | reverse complement strand
TGTCAGGTTGTTTAATAATTGATTTAATTCCTGTGCTGTTTTTTGATGTTGTTGTGCATTATAAGTGAATTTGATATTTTTAGTTTGCCCTTTTGATTGTACAAACCAGTAAGTCATGGAGATATTTTCTGATAGATAGTTACTAGTTTCTGCTAATATATACATATACAGTTTTGTTTGCCAATTTTGGGCTAATATTTCTGGTTTTGGTGGTTGGGGATAGGTTTTCCAGTCGAGAATTTGAGCTTGATTTTGATCAGTAATTAATAAATCATAAATAACTGTGAGTAAGTAGTCTCCAATTTGCAAAGTTCGATAATGTTCACTTTCTCGAAAAGTTTGATGATGATGATTATTAATATCAGTTGTAAATATTTCTGGGGCAATTTTCGTAAAATCAGTCATCCAATTTGCCAATTGAGGATTTGCTTTTAACAAATTATGAATGGATAAACCCATTTCTCGCTGCTGCATAAGTAAGTGAAAACGACTACCCAAAATTTGATATTCTTCCTTTTGAGGATCTATGGGTGTGTTAAGTTGTTCTAAATAGCTATATTGGAATTTGCGAGGACAAACTGTGAGTAAATTCAAATGTCCTTGGGAAAGACGAAATATAAAAGTAGAAGTTTGTACCATGATTCTTTTGTTATGGGGTTGAATATGACTGATTACTTAGTTTGAAAAATATTCTGCACCATTTTCTTCTCCACCCTCTTAGCAGCAGCATCTAATTCTATCACCTCACCATCACTCAAAAACCAACCTAAAGCCCCAATATTCTCTTGTGCTTGTTCCACATTTTTAGCCCCAGGAATAGGAATTGTACCTTTACCAATACACCAATTAATAGCCACTTGAGACATAGTTTTATTTCTGGTATTTGCTATTTCCTGTAAACATCCTAAAAGTGGTTTCATTCCTGGTAATAACTGCTTACATAATAACCCACGAATACCTTTAGGAAAACTCCCATTTTCCGAAAACTTCCCTGTTAATAAACCCAACCCTAAAGGACTATAAGCAATTAACCTAATTCCTAAATCATCACAAACTTCCTTTAAACCTAATTCCGTGACTGGATAAGTAGATAAAAGTGAATATTGTACCTGCAAAGTTTGAATAGGTATTCCTCTTTCCTGAAATCTTTTATGCACCCATTTAAGTCTTTTTGTGCCATAATTAGACAAACCCACACCTTTAACTAAACCTTGCTCATATAAATCTGCTAAACCATCTAATAAACCCACTTCTTGCCAAGGTGCATAATTAGCTGTAGACCAGTGCATTTGCACCAAATCAACATTTTTACCTAATCTTTTTGCCGAGCCATAACAAGCTGATATAATTGAGTTCCTAGTCCACCTCCAAGGGTATGCAGCCAACTTAGTCGCAATACAAATATTCTCTTTATTTATTTCTTGATATCCTTGGCAAAATCTTCCTAAAAGTAACTCACTGCGTCCTTTTAATTTGCCAGTACCGTAGGAATCACCCGTATCAAATAATGTAACACCACTGCTAACACAGAGATTAAATACCTCTTGCAACTGATTATCCATACTTTGATTGTATCCCCAAAGTAATTGATTTCCCCAAGCCCAAGTTCCGCAACCCATGAGAGGTAGATTTAGCGTGTGATTAGTTTGCATAATTAAGAAAATTTTTGCATTTATTATAAAACTAATTATTCACGAATCCGACCAATTTTCTCCAAAGCTACACAGAATAATTATCCTTTTGCTTTATGTTAATTTAGGAGAAAATTATGACAAATCAGAAAATAAAAAATCAATGCCCATTATTATTTGTCCTGGAATTCATGCACCAGAATTAACTCAAGGCTTTATCCAAGAGTGCTTAAATCAAGACAGAAAAAGTTTTAACATGAAAAAGCCAGTAGATATACTAATTTTTCCAGAAGAAGGCTATTTAACTTTATCAACATTTCATATTTTACATTTCTTGCGCGATCGCCTCCGTGATAAGCTAGAATCTCCTCTTATATTCTTATGCTTTAGTGCTGGTGTAATTGGAGGTATAGGTGCTGCTACAGGGTGGCAACTTTTGGGAGGTCACGTTCAGGCTTTTATTGCCATTGACGGTTGGGGAGTCCCTCTAGGGGGCAACTTTCCCATTCATCGTTTAAGTCATGATTATTACACTCATTGGACTTCCGCTTATCTCGGTATAAAAGAAAATAACTTTTACGCAGATCCAGCAGTTGACCATCTATCAATGTGGCAGTCCCCCCAAGCAGTCCCAGGGAAATGGGTAAACCCCCCCTCTGGGTTCTCTCCACCCAAAAACTACCTGACTGCCTGTGAATTTATCAATTTCATATTACAACAGTATGACAATCAATAGTGATTATTTCAGGAATTAGGAAAAATGTTACCGAAAAGCTTATTATTAATCAATAGTAATTCATCTCGACATCTCCCT
The DNA here is from genome assembly GCA_001672075.1 of Anabaena sp. CRKS33. GTDB lineage: Bacteria > Cyanobacteriota > Cyanobacteriia > Cyanobacteriales > Nostocaceae > Dolichospermum. The sequence continues at coordinate 9,065 of LJOT01000133.1, read as the reverse complement.
TTTTTTGACCCTAACCTTGATTATGCCATGCGTAATTACCTCAATTACTTTTCAAACATAAGTATCTAATGTTGCATAATAAGCCTACTACTATTAATCACGGATTTGCAGCGCTGGTAAAAAATAGAGGCTTTATGCTTCTATGGATTGGGCAACTGATTTCCCAATTGGCTGACAAAGTATTCTTTGTATTAATGATTGCCTTACTCAAACTCTATTTGCCCATTAATAGTGGAGGAGAAGACGGGCGTTTTTATTTGTATATGGCATTTACCGTCCCAGCCATGTTGTTTGGTTCTGTCGGTGGTATTATCGTTGACCGTGTACCAAAAAAACTGATTATGGTTGGTTCAGATGCGGTGCGTGGGGTGTTAATGATCTTAATTCCCTTCCTACCGCGAGAATTTGCCATTCTCCTCTTCTTCACCTTTTCTATCTCCACCATTACCCAGTTTTTTGCCCCAGCAGAACAGGCTGCTATTCCGCTTTTGGTCCAAAAAGAAGGTTTAATGGCTGCCAATGCCTTATTCAGCAGCACAATGATGGCTGCGTTAATTATTGGTAATGCCGTGGCTACTCCTATGTTAAACTGGTTTGAAAGTTTTAACAAGGGCTTTGGCAAAGAATTGGTAGTTGGCTGCTTATACCTGCTTTCTGCCCTGATTATGATGCCCATTCATTTTCAAGAACACAGACAAATTAACCAAGAGACAGCCCCAATTAATCCCTGGTCTGAATTTATATTAGGACTACGCTATCTCAAACAAAATCGGCTGGTATGGAATGCTATGCTGCAAATTGTCACCTTATACTGCGTATTTGCCGCCCTGATAGAATTAGCCATTGGTATGGCCGCCAGGTTACATTTAGCACCGGAAGAATTTAGCTCCTTTGTCGCTGCCGCTGGGGTGGGTATGGTGATAGGTGCTGCTATTTTAGGGCATTTTGGTTATCGTTTACATCATAAACCCTTGCCTTTAATTGGGTTTATAACTATGGCATTCTCCTTAGGCTTATTCATTTTTATTGACAACCAACCCTTAGCATTAGGACTCTGTATTTTCTTAGGCATAGGTGCGGCTTTTGTTAACGTGCCAATGCAAACCTTAATTCAGCAACAAACACCACCAGAAATGCACGGTAAAGTGTTTGGCTTTCAAAATCATGCCATTAATATCGCCCTGACCGCACCCCTATTAATTACAACCAAATTAGTTAATGCCTTTGGTTTATCTGTTGTATTATTAGGAATGAGTGTATTGGTGGGAGCTATCGGTATCTGGTCCTGGCAAAATACTCGTAAAGTATTGCAAGATGTAATCTAAGGTTGTACAATCTAAATCTATTCTCATCGCATCTCAATTTATGATCTGTGAGAATTTTTAAATTAAAATCAAGTCTTAAAATACAAAATCTAAGCGTTAATTTTAGTTATACCTTGAGGCCTAAACCGTGCTTTCGTCTTCTTCCATCAGTCCCCCAAAATCTGAAAATCACAACCAGTCTCCTGTACCCCCAAATTCCCCAGTTCACCCCCAACGGACTTCTGGAGGTTTCGCGCTCATAGATAGTCTGATTCGTCATGGTGTTGAGCATATTTTTGGTTATCCCGGTGGCGCAATTCTACCCATTTATGATGACCTCTACAAAATAGAAGCAGCGGGTACGATTAAGCACATCTTAGTTAGACACGAACAAGGAGCATCCCACGCTGCTGACGGTTACGCCCGTGCTACTGGTAAGGTAGGAGTATGTTTTGGTACTTCTGGACCAGGGGCAACCAACTTAGTGACAGGTATTGCTACAGCTTACATGGATTCCATACCCATGATTGTAGTCACAGGACAAGTACCACGAGCAGCAATTGGTACAGATGCTTTTCAGGAAACAGATATTTATGGGATTACTTTACCCATTGTTAAGCATTCTTATGTAGTCCGTGATGCTAAAGATATGGCGCGGATTGTCGCTGAAGCTTTCCACATTGCCAGCACAGGTAGACCAGGACCTGTTTTAATTGATGTTCCCAAAGATGTCGCGTTAGAAGAATTTGACTATGTTCCTGTAGCACCAGGGGCGATTAAATTACCGGGTTATCGTCCCACAGTCAAGGGAAATCCCCGCCAAATTAATGCCGCCATTCAATTAATTCGGGAAAGTCGTCGCCCTTTGTTGTATGTTGGAGGGGGAGCGATCGCTGCCAATGCCCACCAAGAAGTCAAACAACTAGCCGAATTATTCAATATTCCCGTCACCACCACCTTAATGGGTATCGGTGCATTTGACGAACATCATCCCCTGTCTTTGGGAATGTTGGGAATGCACGGCACGGCCTACGCAAACTTTGCTGTCACAAATTGTGATTTATTAATTTGCGTTGGTGCGAGATTTGATGACCGAGTTACAGGAAAACTAGACGAATTTGCCTCCTTAGCCAAAGTCATTCACATTGACATTGACCCCGCAGAAGTCGGTAAAAACCGCGTTCCTGAAGTTCCCATTGTGGGGGATGTAAAAAACGTCTTAAAAGACCTATTACACCGATGTCAAGACGCAAATAGGAAAGCCATACCAAACCAAAACCAAGAATGGTTAAACCTAATTAACCGTTGGCGACAAGATTACCCTTTAATTGTACCCCATCATGCCGATAGTATTTCTCCCCAAGAAGTAATTGTCGAAATTGGTAGACAAGCTCCGCAAGCATTTTACACCACAGATGTCGGTCAACATCAAATGTGGGCTGCCCAATTCCTCAAAAATGGTCCAAGACGCTGGATTTCTAGCGCCGGTTTAGGAACAATGGGTTTTGGTGTTCCAGCGGCCATGGGCGTAAAAGTAGCATTTCCAGACGAAGAAGTAATCTGTATCAGCGGTGATGCCAGTTTCCAAATGTGTTTACAAGAATTGGGAACACTAGCACAGTATGGAATTAATGTCAAGACCATTATATTAAATAACGGTTGGCAGGGAATGGTGCGACAATGGCAAGAAGCTTTCTATGGGCAGCGTTATTCATCTTCTAACATGGAAGTAGGAATGCCTGATATTGAGCTTTTAGCCCAGGCTTATGGTATCAAAGGCATGGTAATTAGTCAGCGGGAAGAATTGGCAGATAAAATTGCCGAAGTGCTGAAACATAATGGACCAGTCATTGTCAATGTTCATGTTACCAGAGATGAAAACTGCTATCCCATGGTAGCCCCTGGCAAGAATAACTCCCAAATGGTTGGTCTACCTAAACAAACACCAAAAACCGCTGTAGAATCAATTTCTTGCAGCAATTGTGGCACACAAAACCAAGCTAATCATAATTTCTGTTCTGAGTGTGGAACCAAATTGTAATTAGATTTTATCAGGGTAAAGCACATTGCGCTTTACCCAGTTCTAGTAACTAACTAGGACCAAAAGTGGTACAAAGAAAGATTTAGCTAATGGTTAATAAATTGAATGGATCTTCTAATACATAAGAGGATAATTGCTGTAATTTCATAGATGTAAGTTGGGTTACACTATCGCTTAATCCAACCCACGGTTTTTGAGCATTTGTGATAAACGTCTTTTAACTTTTAATTTACAGCAATTTTGGGCCATTTAAACCACACCTTGATTATCTTCCTCCTCTGCGCCTCTGCGCGAAAAAAAGCCCGTGGTTTATTTACCAGGAAAATCGCTGTAATATTACAAATATAACATGAATCAAATTTATACAACCGATGTATTAGTAGTCGGTGGTGGCACAGGTGGGACTGTGGCCGCTATCCAAGCAGCGCGGAAAGGTGTAAAAACCATCCTAGTGAGTGAATTTCCCTGGTTAGGAGGAATGCTTACCTCAGCCGGCGTATCCGTACCCGACGGCAACGAATTACAAGCCTTTCAAACAGGTTTATGGGGTGCTTTTTTACAAGAATTGCAACGTAGACAACCAGGAGGATTAGATCATAGTTGGGTCAGCTTTTTTAGTTATGATCCGCGCATAGGTGCAGAAATATTTGCCGACTGGGTGCGAGAATTACCTAATCTCCAATGGATTTCGGGAAAAGTGCCTTTAGAGGTTTTGCGAACAAAAGACTGTATCACAGGTGTACGCTTTGCAGATTTCACCGTCAACGCCAGAATAACTCTTGACGGCACAGAATTGGGAGATTTATTAGCTTTAGGAGAAATACCATTACGCTGGGGTTGGGAATTACAGTCAGAATGGGGAGAACCCAGCGCACCCGCAAATTTTAACTCCCTGACCCAAACCTATCCAGTCCAAGCACCCACTTGGGTAGTAGTAATGCAAGACTTTGGGGAAAATATCGCCCCAGAAATTTCTCCAGCCCCTAACTATGATCCATCCCAGTTTACAGGAGCTTGGGATGACTATGGTCCAGAAAAATTTTTGAACTATGGACGCTTGCCTGGCAGGCGATTTATGATTAACTGGCCTATTGCTGGCAACGACTACTGCCAAAATGCCAATCGGTTGCTAGATGCAGGGGTGAAAAAGCAGGAATTTGTGCGAGAATGTTTTTGGCACAGTCAGAATTTCGCTCACTTCATTCAAACTCAGTTTGGTAGGCGTTACGGATTAGCTGCAAAACTTTTTCCTCATCCTAACTCCGCTTTTGCCCTCCATCCCTATTATCGGGAAAGTCGCCGCTTAGTAGGCTTGAAAACTGTTTGTGAACAAGATATGCTGCCTTTAGCAAACAGTAAAACCGCACTACCATTCCATGATGCGATTGCTGTCGGTAACTATGCCAACGATCACCATTATCCAGGTGTTGAGTTTTTATTGCAACCTAAATCTATCCGTTGGGGTGGAAGATGGACAGGAACACCCTTTACTATACCCTATTCCGCTCTCATCCCCGCCGATACAGATGGTTTTCTGGTTTGCGAAAAGAACATTTCCGTTTCCCATATTGCTAATGGGGCTACCAGACTGCAACCTGTAGTCATGGGAATTGGTCAAGCCGCCGGTATGGCAGCTGCCATGAGTGTTGTGCTAGGATGTCAGCCCAGAGATTTATCAGTCAAGAGTTTACAGGCTGCATTATTGACAGATGACTATGCACCAGTCGTAATTGTTCCCTTGTTTAACTTATCAACTGATCATCCCGATTGGTTACACTGGCAAACTTATTATTTAGACCACCCAGAAGCTTATCCTGCTGATGGTAATTGTCCTTGTATTTTGCACCAGAGTGATCATAAATTCAACCTCAACTGTTTTACAGGGAAATTTAAACGCCAGGGTGAGCAAAACTATCAATTTAATATTACAGAAAAAACCAATTTAACCACGACAAATTGGCAACTTGTGGCATTGCGATCGCATATAGACCAGCAATTACAAACTCTTCCCTCAACAAAAATACTCAAGATTTGGGGGCGGCCAAATTCCTCTGGGAATTGGTTAATTGTTGAGCATCTTGAAGAAGTATAAAATTAACTTTTATTCAGTAAAATACAATACTTTTTTGCAAATTTTCCGGATAGACATATAAATATTAAGGATTAATGAAGTAGAGAGTTCTAAAATAGACATCTACTATGCGTGCTGCCATTTCACTTTTAGTATCGAGTCTGGTATTTGGCTCCTTAGCTTTTAACTGCGAAGCAGTACAGACTCATTTTTCCGCTCTGTCTAGGCTCAAGTCCGATTACCAGCCTTCACCTTTGACCAACGAGAGTTTCACTTTTGGTGAAACGAAATTCAACCTGGCTGATAGCTCTAAACCTAGTCCTAATGACCCACAAACACCCAATCCTCATCGAGGTAGTGGTCGCAGAAGCCTAGATGGATAACTGGGAGTATTGTCAGTTCTGTTATTTAACAGGTAGTTAGATATTAATACCTGCCAACGATGAAGATGATATTACCGGATGATCAGACAATTAATTCTGCCTACCACTTCTTGTATTGAGACGACATAGACAGTTACAGCACTACACTTGTGGAATTCTATCGTCTCTAAGTTTCTCTTGTACTGACACTAGATATAGCTAGTTACAAGCACTATATCTTTTATATAGATCTTCACTGCCCAAGCTATCAGTATTTCAATTTCTCTGCTAAAAACATAGACAGTTACAGCACTTCATCTTACGGAAAATTGTTCACTATTTGATCAAAACATCTGGTCATTACTCAAACCTTAGGGTGTATTTCTAACTAAGCGATTTATTTAGACTCTGTCTTGCCTCTCGTTTCACTAACTTTAGTTTTAGTCCAGTACCACAAGCAACATCTATGACTCGGATTTGTGCTTGGGAAATATGATTAAAAGCTATCAGTCGTGAAAGGATTCCGCCCAAGGGATGGATAGATCAAGCATCTAAACCTTTTTGTGAGCAAAATCCCTCAGTCTAATGTTCTGGGTTAACATTTTGTCGAGCTTACCAACTGGCCCAAATTTTTACGGCCAAAAAAATGGAAAATGTAAATCATTCATCACAATATTTACCTATTAACAGGTGTGAATGGTTTATTTTATGGCAATACTTGTGATAGTCGCCCTTTTAGCCTTCTATATGGCCTGGAATTTGGGTGCAAATGATGTCGCTAATGCCATGGGAACTTCTGTGGGTTCTAAGGCGATTACACTCAGACAAGCAATCATTATGGCTGGGGTGTTAGAGTTTCTTGGTGCTGTCTTCTTTGGACAAGAGGTAACATCTACCTTGGGAACAAAAATTGCTAATCCAGTTTTATTTGTGACGACACCACAAACTTTAGTCATGGGCATGATCTCGGTACTCCTATCGGGTGGAATATGGCTACAAGTTGCCACATCCAGGGGTTTACCTGTATCGTCGTCTCATGCCATTGTCGGGGCGATCGCAGGCTTTAGTTGGGTATCATTAGGAATAGAGGCAATAGATTGGTCGTCTATGGGTTTAATTACCATGGGCTGGATTTTAACACCCATAATTAGTGGTGCAATCTCCGCTGGTTTATATGGTCTAATTCGACACTGGATTTTTAACCAACTTCATCCTCTGTCCCAGTTACAAGAATGGACTCCCTGGTTAAGTACATTGCTATTGAGTGTATTTGGGATTATTGTTCTCCCTACAATCACTCAACCTTTGAGCCAGTTTTTACTCACAGAGAGAAAATTGAATATTCCCCCTCACGTCATTACTCTATTTATTACTGGAATAGCTGCCATAGCCCTGACTTTAATCAGTTGGCGACAATTAGCAAATAGTCAAATTGACAATCAAATTCAAGGTTTATTTGCCAAATTTCAAGTTATCAGTGCTTGCTTTGTCGCATTTGCTCACGGTTCTAACGATGTTGGTAATGCGATCGCTCCCCTAGCAGTAATTTACTACATCAATCAACAAGGTAAAGTCCCTAGTCATCAACTCACTATTCCCCTTGGGATTCTCCTTTTGGGTGCTGTAGGAATTGTGGCAGGTTTAGCAGTTTGGGGTAAAAAAGTCATCACCACCATTGGCGAAAATATTATTTCCTTAGAACCTAGCAGCGGATTTTGCGCCGAACTGGCTACAGCAATGACAATTTTACTAGCTTCCCGTTTAGGTTTACCTGTTTCCACTTCCCACGCCCTTGTCGGTGGAGTTGTGGGTATTGGACTGGTACAAAATCTTCAAGCTATCAAACTTTCCACTATCCAAAATATCGCCGCCGCCTGGTTAATTACAGTCCCCATCAGCGCCGCCCTCAGCGCTATGATCTTTACTATCATCAATAGGCAATAAAAAATTCCCCCCTCGGCCTGAGTCCCCACCTGTAAATTCTTGAATTTTGCCACACCCTCTGGAAAAGAGAGAAGATTTTTCCACAATTTCTGCCCATTAATGACTATAATTAAGACGACACAGACATAAATTTAACTTCTCAGAAGTTCTCTTAGCTAGGAGATACTGGCGCGTTCATAACTATGATTCCCTAATCTTTAGGATAGGTACTAATCTTGTATAAGTTAAGTAAATTTATAAATCCAGTGAAATTGTTCAGTTTCCTCTATTTTATGAAGGAAACTTAATATAAGTGTTGATTCCGTATTCGGAGCAGCCACTTAATCATCAAGGTGTTAGAGGCTAGAAACTGATGGGGAGATTTGAGAAGCGACCAGAAAACCCACGCATTAGAGGTGAGCTATCCAGAGCCGCAGAAAATGCTCTGTGGGATGTAGTTGAGGATTTAGAAAATCTTCAACAAAATCTTTTGAGGACGTTACAGGAAGATGTAAAACGGCTAGAAGCAGAAAAAAACCGATTATCTCATGATATTCAAAAATTAATTGCGGAAAAAGAACAGTTACAGCAATCACGACAAATTACTGAACAACAGGTGTTAATTCGTCAGTTAGCAGAAGTTTTAGCTAAACACATCTCTTCCCAATTACAATCCTCATTGAAAACTTTAGCTACCCAAACCCTAGACCATAACCCCTCTAACCAACTTTCACTGAAAAATACTCAATTTAATGATAATGATAGTGCAGTTCATGAGAACGGACAGAATCTTAGTACCATGATAGACAGTCTTGATCATACTGTCACTAATGCCTTTAGTTCACTATCACAAGAACTGAAAAACTATCAAAGTGATCTTTCTCAACAGTTGGCGCGGATGTATAGTCAACAGCAGCAAGGAGAAACGATATTAGCAGAGTTTGTGAACAGGCTACGATATGAACTAGAAAAAAATAGAGACACAAACTCTCTGAATATAGCAACGGGAGGCGCACCAACGGTTTTACAATTGGCTGATAGTCTGCGTGATGAAGCCATAACTCATCAAAATGGTCATGGGGAAAAATCTGCAAAAAAAATCATTATTGAACCGATTGCTTTGATTCCTCATGAATTACCACAGGGTGATTCTACATCAGCAACAACCGCTATATTATCTCCACCAGCGGTAAAAACTCCTGAACCCGATTCTTTAATAAAACCAGATTTACCAACTACTTCACCAGCAGATGAAAACCCTCAACCTGATTCTTTCATAAAACCAGATTTACCAACTACTTCACCAGCAGATGAAAACCCTCAACCTGATTCTTTCATAAAACCAGATTTACCAACTACTTCAC
>LJOT01000728.1 GCA_001672075.1 Anabaena sp. CRKS33 | reverse complement strand
TAATCCTGGATATCCTGATTCTGACAGTGGATACTCAACATCATAGCATAGCGATCGCTACATTATAGCCACATTATAGTTACATGATAGCTACATTGATAACATCCTCATATATATCTGTCATTTCTAGAATTAATCCAACAGAATCTAAATGTAATTTATCATCACGATTAATCAAAGTTTGTATAGTCCAATTTCCTTTTTCATCTTGACGATAAACCTCTACCTTAACTTCATCCTGAGAAATCAAAATATATTCTTTCAAACTTGCTAAACTGCGGTAATTAAGAAGTTTTTCCCGTCTATCTATAGTTTCTGTACTTGGTGATAGGACTTCGATAATTAAACAAGGATAATTCAAAAAATAACGGTCTTGATCTTCGCTGTCGCAACTGACGATGACATCAGGATAGTAAAATATAGTTTGATTTTCATGAGCTAAATTTATTCTTACTTTCATGTCTGACATGAAAACATTACAGGAACTACCCCGTAACTGAGAACGTAGTCTACTAGCAATATTGAGAGTAATTATATTGTGTTCTTTACTACCTCCAGCCATAGCAAAGACCTCACCGGCAAAATATTCATGACGAATATCGCTAGTTTGTTCTAATTCCAGATATTCTTCAACAGTGAAAAAGTAAAGAGGGGACTGCATAATTTTTTCTGGCTTG
>LJOT01000132.1 GCA_001672075.1 Anabaena sp. CRKS33 | reverse complement strand
TAGTCATTGCTGATAAATTTTCATGTTTATTTGCATTGTACATCACGGTCAGTGAGAGAAATCACTTTCAAACAAACTCAGAGCTTTTTGTAATTGAGGTTGTAGTTCTTGTTCGTTTTGAATAATAATACCAGGATATTCTCGATTAATGACGGTTTCTGGGAGTGAATCTGGGTTTTGCCAGAGTACCCAACGACTACCAACGGGTAAGGAGGATGTGGTAAAGGAGTTTTGTGTCAGCCAAATTAAGGGACTATGATCTGGTGGTATGCTGTTTTTTTCCAGGGGGTTGGTGGCCGCTAAGGTTTCCAGAACTGGGATATCTCCTTTAATTAAACCTGTAGCTGCTGTCCATAGTTGCACTTGCAGTCTTTGTTTGTGGGCATAGAAATACAAAGAAGCAGCAGTAATTACCGCTTGTTCAAATAACTCCTGTTCCCACTGGCAGGAACTATCTATGGCAATAATAATTTCCTGTCCAGCAGTAATAACTTCCAATTCCCGCACTCGTAATTCTCCATAACGGGCGCTAGTCCGCCAATGAATTAACCGGGTCGGATCACCAAGGCGATAAGGACGCAGCGATCGCACTAATCCCGTTGTTGCAGTTTGTAATGGTCTACCACGAGGATCTCCCCGGTGGCTATCGTCTTGGCCGATTTCATCAATTAAAGGGCAATTGCTCAGGGATAAGACGCTAGGATAAACTATTGCCATAGCTTCACATTGTCGCTGACGACGACACCAAAATAAACCCCAAGGCGCACCTGTCGCTAATTCTACTCTGTGCCAGCGGTAAACCCCCCGCTGTTGGGTAGGAAGATAATATATCCAGCGGTAACTATCCTGTGGTTGAATAACTTCAATACTTTGCTGGACTGGCTGACCTAAAACATAAGGGATAATGTCTCTAACTCGTAATAAACTTACTGGTTGTTGTCTATGATTATGAACTTCGATCTCAATTTTTAGATCATCACCGACGGTTACTGGTGCAATAGAAGAACGTTTAACAATTATACCCACAAGCGATCGCACAGGCATAAAAGCTGATATTGCCAAAAGCGCGAAACTGACTCCACTAATAACATATAGCCAGCCAGCCATGGTATTAATCCCGGCACCTAAATAACATATAGAGATTCCCACTAACACCCAACCGCTATAAGCAGGCGCACAAGCGTGGATTTCTAGCCAATAGTTGATTTTTTCGGTAATTTTCATCTTTCTTTTTTAACCTAATTTACAGAAAAAGCAATAGGCAATAAATTTGTTTAATAACGATTAAGGATTGTTATATGAGGACAACGCGCAACTGGCATAATACATAAGATCCTAATCTGGTCTTTGGCTAATGGAAGTCGCGGCTATACAAACAAAGTCCGCCTCAGCGAAATAGATAAAAATTCCAACTTTGCAACCCACGCACGTAAATTTTACCTGTGTAGATATGGTTAAGCACCTACCTAACTAAACCCCTACAACCAACAACTGATAATATGGTTTATCCCGTTATTTGGCATAATAATTCAGTATCACTAATTGATCAAACTCGCTTACCCAATGAATATACAGTGGTGGAAATTCACCGCAGTCAAGATATGGCCGAAGCTATTACCACTATGATTGTTAGAGGTGCGCCAGCAATTGGCGTGGCTGCTGCTTATGGAATGTATTTAGGGGCTAGAGAAATTGAAACCTGCGATCGCCAGGAGTTTTTAGCTAAACTAGAGAAAGTGGCCAATTTATTGCGTTCTACCCGTCCCACTGCGGTAAATTTATTTTGGGCAATTGGTAGAATGATGCAAACGGCTTATGAAACTTTGGGAACAGTTGCAGAAATTCAAGAAACTCTTTTAGAAACAGCTAAAAATATCAATGCCGAAGACTTACAAACTTGTCAAGCTATAGGCGATCATGGCTTAGACGCGTTACCACAAACCCCAGAAAAACTAATTATCCTCACCCATTGTAATGCAGGTGCTTTAGCCACGGCTGGATATGGTACAGCTTTAGGTGTAGTCCGTTCCGCTTGGACACAGGGACGTTTAGCTAGAGTATTTGCAGATGAAACCCGTCCGCGCTTACAAGGGGCAAAACTCACCGCTTGGGAATGTGTACAAGAAGGGATTCCAGTCACAGTAATTACCGATAATATGGCCGCCCACTGCATGAAACAAGGTTTAATAGATGCTGTAGTTGTAGGCGCTGATAGAATAGCTGCTAATGGTGACACTGCTAATAAAATCGGAACTTACAGTTTAGCTATTGTCGCCAAATCCCATCATATTCCTTTCTTTGTCGCTGCACCTTTATCCACCATAGATTTTCAAATAGCTAATGGTAGTCAAATTCCCATTGAAGAACGTCACCCAGGGGAAATTTATCAAATAGGTGAAACTATTCTCACCCCTCCTGGAGTAGAATTTTATAACCCGGCTTTTGATGTCACACCTGCGGATTTAATTACAGCCATAATTACGGAAAATGGTGCTTTTTTGCCAGGGGATTTATTAAAGGCTAAAGAAAAATAAATACCTGCTTTTTTCTCCTTCCCATACAGAGTATGGGAATGAATTATATAATTATTAAACGCAGATAAACGCAGATAAACGCGGATGAATAAATACAGATGAATTTTTTTTAATTTTTGATTCCTACCCATTGGGTAACAGGGGACATTGCTTTCCAACCCAAAAATCTTGACCCAATAGGTTCAGCGCGTTGAATCGCAATCCGGGTAAAATTTCCTCCCACTTTTTCATACCATTGATATAAAATTAGTTCACCCTCTAAGGTGACAACATTAACGACCATTCTCCCCCCAGGAAGTAACGCATTCCAACAATTTTCTAGGATTTTCGGTTCTGTCACACCACCACCAATAAAAATCCCATTGGGTGCAGGTAAATTTTCTATAACTTCCGTACTTTTACCTGCAATAATTTGTAAATTCGGTGTTCCCAAAGCAGCGGCATTATCAGCAATATAATTTAGTCTAGAGGAATTTTGTTCAATAGCGATCGCTTGACATCTCCTATCACTTCGCAGCCACTCTATAGAAATAGAACCACAACCAGCCCCCACATCCCAAAGCAACTCTCCCGGTAAAGGTGCTAAACTCGATAAAGTCACCGCTCGGACTTCTCTTTTTGTCAATTGTCCATCATGATGAAAAGCATGATCAGGTAAACCGGGAAATCTCGATAAACCAACTATTCCCTTATCAGCAGTACATTCCACCGCAATAGTATTTAAAGGAGCGATATTTTTTTCTTGCCAATTAGTAGCGATATCTGTTATAATGTTCTCATTAATATTACCCATTTTTTCTAAAACGGTAATTTGACTATTACCATAACCGCGACTTATTAAAATTTCCGCCACATTAGCGGGAGTATGTTTTCCCTCACTCAAAATTAATAATTTTGCACCGGGATAAATGTAAGGTTGGACTAGAGAAACCGGACGACCACATAAACTTAAAGTTTCCACCTCCGTTAAAGACCATCCTAGTCGAGAACAAGCTAGACTAAAAGCCGAAGGTGCAGGAATAATTGTAACTTCCGAAATATTAATATCTTTAAGAATATTTGTACCCACACCATAACATAGAGGGTCGCCACTAGCTAAAATACAAACTGCTTGACCTCGACGACTGATAATGTCGGTTATGGAAGTTTGAAAAGGTGATTTCCAGGGAATTTTTTCCCGGTTGTCGTCAGGGGGTAACATGGAAAGATGACGTTCTCCTCCAAAGATGATTTTAGCTTTGTCTAAGCAAGAAACAGCTAGGGGACTTAACCCTGCTAAACCATCTTCACCGATACCGATAATTGATAACCATTTTTGCATAATTTGTGAGGTTGTTTGTTTTGTTGGAATATCGCTTTTATTACCTTACCGTCACAGGCTATGAACTTGAAAATAGAGATTGAACAAGAGGAAGACGGACGCTTTATTGCGGAAGGGATTAATATTATCGGTGTATTGGCTTATGTAAGCACAAGACAGGAAGCGGTGGCTAATGAACCGACCCCAAAATACTCTAAAATAAACTATATCAACACAATCGCCATACCCAAATGAGTAGAGAATTTAATGTAATTATTGAACGAGATGCTGATGGTTACTTTGTTGCATCTGTACCCAGTATCCCCGGATGTCACACCCAAGCAAAATCTTTAGATGAACTAATGCAACGTATTCGAGAAGCAATAGAACTGTGTTTAGAAGTAGATGAAAATCAAATAGAATCTCTGGAATTTGTAGGTGTTCAAAGAATTGCAATTGAAGTATGAGCAAATTACCAAGTTTAACAGGAAAGGAAGTCATAACAGCACTTGGTAAAGCAGGTTTTCAAGTAGCAAGAGTGCGCGGAAGTCATCATATCCTTATACACAGTGATGGACGGAGAACAGTTGTTCCAGTACATTCTGGTGAAACAATTGGAACTGGATTAATGACACAAATACTTCGTGATTGTCAATTAGATAAGGAAGACTTTAGAAATTTACTTTAAAATAGCGAATCTAAGTTTTTGCTGGAAGATGTTAAATGAAAAAAGACACCCTGAAGTATCTATAACAACTTTATTTGTCAATTCTTAACTCCTGTTGTAGATTTTCCGTGAGATAATGATCATGATTTTTCCCAACATCAGAATTTTCAAATCTTAATGTACCTAATAAAGGTAAAATAGGATCGTCTTCATAGCTATCTATGAATTTTATTGATTTAGCTAGTGATTGTAAAATTAATTCCTCTAAAGATAAATTGAGCTTTTTAGATAGTGTAAACCGCTTTTTATTGAGAGAAAATCAAAGATCAGATTATGAAAACAAGAGTAATTGTAAATTTTGGCATTGTTATTACTATTTCTCTTACTTCTGCTTCAGTAATGCTTTTTAACACAACGATAAACAAATTATTAAGATTATCATTTATGTCTCCTGCTAATGCACAGCAAGAAATATCTGATTTTTCAGTTTGTTCAAAAGGATGTCTTCAATTTCCTACAGATCCTAAATTTCGTAACTACCTAATTGAACCAAAAATTATCAATAAATTACCAAAATGGGATAATATCTGTAAAGGATTGCCTGGGAATAATCCTTGTCTTGTTGTTAAGTCGTATAAGTTTAAAAATGGAATAATTTATCTGAAAGTTTATGGTACAGAATCTTTATTGACTGATATTAAATTCAATTCGAGCATAAATCAAGAAGAAGCCATTCGCATTGCCCAAGTATCTTTTAATAATGGGTTAAGTTTTATTAAGAAAAAACAAGTAAAAAACAGAACTATTTTTTATAGTGATCCTTTTGAAGATGGTAAAGAAACAATATTTTTGCAGGAAATACACTTGATTTTTAATTCGCAAAATAAAGTCAATAGAATAGTTTCAATATCTACAACACCTTAAATTATATCTTTTATGTCAATACCTTGGTCAAAACCCTGAAACCCTATGGATATCGTAACGATTTTATTGGGTTTCAGACCTATATTTGGACAATTGGCTAAGGTATTGTTATGTAGCAGTTATTTTATCATTAATATTCATCTTTCATTTTTCCACCAAACCGCCTGAGAATTAATTCTCAGTCTCATAGCGACAGTCTGTTAAAATAGACTGAATAAATATCAATCTTCATTCAGGTTTAGATGAATTTTGCTATTAGCCAAGAAATGATAATTTGGATGTTGTAGAAATTATATTTTGTGAACATCTCAATGATGAATGTTTACCCGTAGCTGGAGAAACTATTGATTTTTCTGATACAGTTTTTCCGCTGGAAAATATGGAAAAAATCAAGACTTAATCTTAATATTAAAGCTTTTTGATTAAATTATCATTAGTTTATCCTTATTTCTTATTTATTGAACTTATGTTAGCTTACCTATGAATAAACCCGTTACACCTTTATTATAGTTGTTCGTAAACCTTTGTTAATGAGTGGTTGGTATCCTCTTCATGACTAAAAAAATTGACGATAGCATAAAATACTATCTTGTGGTACAATGCTAAAACTTAGGGTTGGGAAACTTCGGTGTAATTCCGGGACTGTGCCGCAGCTGTAAAGCAATTTTGGATTTGACTAAAAATCTCAAGTCTAAAGTTGGGTAAGTCAGAATGCCAATTCTAGGGTATCTACTCAATTTCTGTCTCTGCGTCACACAGAGAAGGAGTCACGATTTTGCAATTTCCATTGACTGCTTGTCCAGGGTTATTTTACAATACATTAGCCCAAGATGGTTTTCTCTGTCGTCTGAGAATACCAGGGGGAATGATTAATCCTCAACAATTTGAGGCCATAGCGGATATTTCTGATCATTATGGTGGGGGCTATATTGATATTACTAACCGCGCTAATATCCAAATTAGAGAAATTAAACAAGGGATAAATATTCAAGTTCTGGAAAAATTACAAGTGCTAGGTTTAGCTTCTACTAATGCTAGTGTAGACCATATCCGCAATATTATGACCAGTCCTACAGCGGGTATTGATACTCAAGAATTAATAGATACTCGTCCCCTAGTTAAAGCTTGGGAAAAATATATTACAGCACATTCTCATCTCTCCGAATTATCGGCGAAATTTAGTGTGTGTTTTGATGGTGGAGGCAAAATTTCCGTAAAAGACCGCCCCAATGATATCATCTTAGCAGCAGAATTAATTAACAGCAATATCCATTGGCGATTATATCTCAGTTATGGAGAAAAAGGAGAACCAGCCAAAGACACGGGAATCTTACTTAAACCAGTAGAGACAATAGCAGTTTTAGCAGCATTAGCAGAAACTTACCTCAAACACATAGACATTAACAACCGTTGCAAACCACGTTTACGAGAAATCATCAATCACATCACCATCGAAAAATATCTGCACCAAGTCAAAGAAAAACTAGATCCAAACACATTTAATCTTGAAAAAACTTCTCTTTGCGCCTCTGCGTCTCTGCGAGAGAAAAATCTTATAGGCATTCATAGCCAAAGACAAAGCGGGTTATATTATATTGGTATTGTTTTACCTTTAGGAAGACTAGAAACCTATCAAATTAGAGGTTTAGCTCATATTGCGAAAAGATACGGTGATGATAATATCAGGTTAACACCTTGGCAAAACTTAATATTAAGCGACATTCCCCAAAATCAAATCATCGAAGTTGAGAAAGAAATTATCAACTTGGGTTTAAACTGTTCACCAACGGACATCAAAAGTTTTTTAGTAGCTTGTTCTGGTAAACGAGGTTGTGCTGCTGCGGCCACAGAAACGAAAGATGATGCTTTAGACTTGGCAAAATACCTAGAAAATCTTATGATTTTAGATTGTTCGGTTAATATCCATTTTAGTGGGTGCAGTAAATCTTGCGCTCAACATACCCAAGCTGATATTACTTTACTTGGTGTTGCCGGGGAAAGTTTTCCAGGCTATCAAATTTATGTTCTTGGTCATTTGCTTTATGAATATGTGACTTTGGCTAAAGTTCCAATGATCATTCAGCAAATATTAGAAGTGTATCAGCAACAACGTCTAAGTTTACAGGAATCCTTCAGGCAGTTTATTGACCGTCAAAAACACCAATTAAACCAATTATTTAGTAAATCCAGTCCAACTTCAACAGTTACAACATTAAAATACCATGTTTGATTACATCCGTGATGCTAACGAAATATACACTAAATCCTTTGAAATTATTCGCTCAGAGTCCAATCTCAATGTGTTACCAGATGATGTAGCTAAAATTGCTGTTCGTCTAATTCATGCCTGTGGAATGACGGATATTGTCAAGGACTTAGGATATTCTTCTACAGCGGTAGAAGCCGGGAGAAAAGCCTTAATTGACGGCGCACCGATTTTGTGCGATTCTCACATGGTAGCTGAGGGGATAACAAGAAAAAGACTACCCAAAAATAATAGGGTCATCTGTACCCTAAATGATCCAGAAGTACCACAACTGGCTAAAAGATTAAGAAATACAAGATCAGCATCTGCCTTAGAATTATGGCGCTTTCATATAGAACAGGCAATAGTCGTGATTGGAAATGCACCTACAGCACTATTTAGGCTATTGGAAATGCTAGACGAAGGAGTTCCTAAACCGTCCTTAATATTGGGCTTTCCCGTGGGTTTTGTGGGTGCGGTTGAGTCAAAAGCTGCATTGTCCGCAGATAGCCGCAATGTACCATTCTTAACTTTACATGGAAGACGGGGCGGAAGTGCGATCGCTGCGGCTGCTGTTAACGCTTTAGCAAGTGAGGAAGAGTAATGACTAACTCTGGTGGTCGTCTTTATGGAATTGGTGTCGGACCTGGAGACCCAGAACTCATTACCTTAAAAGCCTTACGTATCCTCCGTTCTGTCCCCGTTGTCGCTTATCAGTCAGCGGTAGATAAAGAAAGTATCGCCAGAAAGATTGTTTCCCCCTACCTGGATAATAGTCAGATTGAGGTATTGTTTCATCTTCCTCGCGCCTTAGAACCAGAAAATGCCAAATCTATCTACGACTGCGAAATTCAACCCATTGCTGACCATTTAGCCGCTGGTCGAGACGTGGTGGTTCTCTGTGAAGGAGATCCGTTTTTCTACGGTTCATTTATGTATTTATTTACTCGATTAGCTGATAAATACAAAACAGAAGTTGTTCCCGGAGTTTCCTCACTTATGGCTTGTCCTGTGGCTTTAGGTTTGCCATTTACCTATTATAATGATGTTCTTACAGTTTTACCTGCGCCATTACCAATAGAAATACTAACTAGCCAACTTATAACCACTGATGCGGCGGCTATTATGAAACTTGGCCGTCATTTTCCTAAAATTAGGAATCTTCTCCATGAATTGGGACTAGCTTCACGGGCTAGATACATTGAACGCGCTACAAGTACGCAACAACGCATATTACCTTTAGATGAAGTTAACCCCTTGGAAGTACCCTATTTTTCCATGATTATCATCCCTACCAAAAATAAATTGTAGGAAATTGGGAATTGATAATTAATAATTATAACCATTTCCTACCCCACCAGCGTATTTATCTGCGTTCATCTGCGTTCATCTGCGTTCATCTGCGGTTAATTCCCCATTTTTATCAGCCTAGTATCGTCAAATACATGAATACAAGAGTAGTCCCTGCGGTTGTAGTTTTAAGTCAAAATAGCGTTATCGTGGGGCGGAAAATTACTAATATCTTTCCAAGCGCGAAATTATATGGTTTAGCTAGTCGTACTCAGGATATTGATATTAGTTTTACCAACTTTGGCGAAACTGTGCGGGAATTGTTCGCTGCTGGTACGCCAATAATTGGCATTTGTGCAGCTGGGATTCTCATTAGAACAATTTCACCCATTTTAAATGATAAGGGACAAGAACCGCCTCTTTTAGCTGTCGCAGAAGATGGTAGTGCTGTAGTACCGCTTTTAGGTGGACTTAGTGGCGTAAATGATTTGGCGCGTCAAATTGGGGAAGTGCTGAGTATTAAACCAGCAATTACCACCACAGGAGATATCCGGTTTCATACCGCTTTGTTGTCTCCTCCCTGGGGATATCATTTAGCTAACCCAGAACAGGGGAAAAAATTTATTGCTGACCTATTGGCCGGGAAAAAAGTCAAGTTAGTGGGAACAGCGCCTTGGTTGAGAAAGAGTAATTTACCTATTGATGAAAACGGCGAGTTAAAGATTAAAATTACCGAATATTTGGGTAATTATGACTCTGATTGCTTAGTTTATCATCCTACGACCATAGCGATCGCTCTCACCAACCCAGAACCAGACACAATTACTCAAATTCAGCAAATACTCACCAAATCTAACTTAGCATCTGTGGCCGTCGCTGGCATATTTGCACCTCTTCACCTGGCCAATAATTCCCAACTCCACGCTATAGCTAAGGCTTTAAACGTTCCTGTCCGGTTTTTTGGGGAAAACCAACTCTCCTCCGTTTCAGCCCTAGCTTTAGCCGCCACAGGTACAGATGGTCGAATTATATCATCTCCATGTTCTTCCATTGCTGTCGCCATTGCCAGTCAAATTATCAACCCCGCCACAACAGGACAAGCCCAGGGAAAATTAGCTATTATTGGTACTGGTCCTGGTGGATTTCAATGGATGTCACCACAAGTAAGAGAAATTTTGCATTCAGCCACGGATTTAGTAGGTTATCAAACTTATATTAATTTAATTGCGTCCCTGACTGTCGGTAAGTGCGTCCATGAATCAGATAATCGAGTAGAAGCAGAAAGGGCTTATCAGGCGCTAGACCTAGCCGCCCAGGGAAAATATGTAGCGGTTGTCTCTTCTGGAGACCCTGGTATTTACGCAATGGCGGCGGCGGTTTTTGAGGTTTTAGACCAATATAATAAACCAGAATGGCGCACAATTGATATTCAAGTCGCCCCTGGTATTTCCGCTATGCAAGCCGCAGCCGCCCGTATTGGTGCGCCTTTAGGACATGACTTTTGCGTAATTTCCCTATCTGATATTTTAAAGCCTTGGGAAATTATCGCCGAAAGAATCACCGCTGCGGCGGTAAGTGATTTTGTAATTGCTTTCTATAACCCTGTATCAAAAAAACGCAGTTGGCAACTAGAATCCGCGAAAAAGATTTTATTAGCACACAGAAAACCTCATACACCAGTAGTGTTAGGAAGAAATCTGGGGAGAAAGGGAGAAGAGGTTAAAGTTATTACCCTAGAAGAGTTAGAACCAACATTAGCAGATATGGGAACTGTAATTATTATTGGTTCTTCCCATACTCAACAAATTCAACAGGATAATAATGTGTGGGTTTATACTTCACGCCGCTATAACTTTGAGGAATAATGTTTTTTTATATAACAGGGAACAGTCTCCACGAAAATATAAATTTATCTGCGGTAAACTTCCCTATTTCTCTACTTGACAGCAGAAGGGAAATGCTATATCTTTCCAGATATAATTCACTTAATTATGTCTACTTTATATCTGAAAAAGACTTGATTTTTTGATTCTGATCATCAACAATAAAAACATCATGTTCCAGACATGATTGTAGCCAATAAAAGTGACAGAAGCCCTAAAAGTGTCCGCTTTTGCGGACATTTTACTTTTTTTAAAAATATCTTCTGCTATTTATGAAAATTGTTAAATAAATCAACCTAAATTTTTACATCTTACTCACAGAAAAGAGCAAAGAATTTAAAGTATATGAAAATGACTTAATAATGATTTAATTTCGCACCTGGGAAATAAATTTATTCACCTTATTCCTCTGAAATCAACATCATTTAACTTAACTTAGTGTAGATTTATCTCTGGGAAATTCCTCTCTCCTGATTTATATTAATTCGGGAGTTTTTTAGTATCCATTATTTCACCTCATTCAGCCTGTATGTGATTTATCAGAAAACGCCGTAATACCCCATCTCTCTACAGGGTGGGGGGATGTAATGCGGGTAAAAATTAAACACCCTCCAAGGGATATTAAGCGCAGCTTAATCGTGAGAGAGAGTAGTTTTATTTTTACCAATCTTAAAGGTTGGTGGATTTCCTC
>LJOT01000415.1 GCA_001672075.1 Anabaena sp. CRKS33 | reverse complement strand
GAAAAATCCAATAAACTTTCTCCCAATATCTCTAACTCAGTAGTGGGTAACTTCTTGATTTTCTCCCTCATAGAAAATTCTATTTCCCCAAACCTTTTAGTGAGTTGACGCAAAACCAGGACTGACTCTCCTTGTTGTAGTCCTTGTTGTAATCCTTGTTTTTCCCCCTGTTGCAATCCTTCCTTAAGAATTTCTTCATACCACGGTGATTCTCTTAACACTGTCATATCCCACCTCATGATTTGTTGAATTAAGGGAATATCTAAGACAAAACTAGCAAAGAATGATAATAACGGCTCTAGGTCTTTTAGCTGTTCATCTTTCCGCAGTTCTGTTACTGCAAGACGGAGGTTATTTTCACTGTTCCCACCCTGAAGAATTGGCACAAAGGGCAATAGGGTAGATATTTTTTGCTCAAACACTAGGTTAACATCTACTTCCCACAGGTTGATGACTTGATAATCTTGATAAGCCTTTATCCCTAATATTTCTGATTCATAGCGATTGGGGATTATTTGTTTAGTGCTTTGGGGGAGGATGTTAATCAGAACTGGGTATACTTTTAAGTTATAACGTTCTTCTGCTAGGGCTGTGTACGCCCGCAATCGCCGGGGCATTTTCTGATGGTAACGCAGTTGTAGTTCGTTAAGTAGTAAAAATTCTCCTATTTCTGGGCTGTACACTTTGAGTAAAACGTCACTTTCCCTATCTATCCACTGAAATTCAGTGTTGAGGATGTCTTGTACTTGCAGATGGGATTGTTTGGTAATCCATTGTACCCATATATCTGGTGCTAGACTGATTAGTCTTTTACTGCCTATATCTGCTTTTTTTGCCACTGGTTTTATGCGGGTATTTGAGATTTCATAAAGAAGAGCGATCGCTTTAAAGATCAACAAAGTATATCTCAGGCGATTATAAGTTGGCTTTAGGGGATAGATTAAAGGCGAAAATGAAAATTTAGTGGTCTTCTAACCAGGTTTTTAACTCTGAAATATCCGTAAAATCAAGTAATTGATCAACCAACATTTCAATTACACTTAGTTTCAAATCCCGAATTCGAGTTTCCATGGCAGAATCTAAAGAACCAAATTGCCGTTTGAGAAGACGCAGAACTATACTCACTGCCTCTTCTTGCTTTCCTTCTTGTTTTCCTTCTTGTTTTCCTTCTTGCTTTCCTTCCTGTTGTCCTTCGGCAAAGACATCCTGATAAAAACGGGTTTGTTTGAGGTCTATGTCTGTTATTCCTATCATCTGCTGTATTTCCTCTCTACTTAAAATAGGCAGTTTATAAACCATGATAGTCTCTAGCAAATCAATCAGTTGTAATTGCAATGGTCTTTGATTTATTTCTCCATAGGTTTCCTTGGCAATTTCTTGTGCTAAAGCTGCACTTTTATCCGCAGGAGTAACAATCAGTTTTAACAACTTGAGACTAATGGGGGCATTTGCTGGAGGTTCTAATTCATTTAAGTATATACGGTGGACTCTGGAACTTGCCAATAAAAAGTCATAGTGGCAGGTTTTTCCTGTTTCTGTCTGACGATTGGGATAAATAACTACTCCTTGCCAGGGGTTGGGGGGGTCAAATTGACGCAGGTAAAGGAATATTTCGCTAAAAAAGCGGTGATAAAATCGTTTATCTGTTTGAAATTGGACTTCTACAAAAAATAGAGGGGAATTGTGGTCGTTTTCCGGTGGTGAAAATACTCCGTCTAGACGAAAGGCTGTTTGTTTTATTTCTACTGACTTGAATTTGTAATTACTGTTAACGGGGGTAAATTTGAGCAGATCAAACAGTAGTGGCGGAAATGTTTGGAATAATCGGTAAAATAGACTATCTGTTTTCAAGTTTTTATAATTTAAGTATTTAAGTATTAAGAGTTGATTTTGGAGTTCAATTACATTATATACTAAGTTGTGATGCTTACTCCAATCTACAGCCAAACTTCTTATTTGCTCCTCTTGGGCGGGAGACAAAATACCATACCCATACCGCTGCAGTAATGCTAAATTGGGACTTAAGTGATTTTGATGTAGTATGTCTTGTAAGTAAATTCTTTATGCTTATTTACATTTGAATACATGAGCGATCGCCCAATTGCTAGTGTAAACAGTTTCCATTGCTTCTAAAAGCGATCGACTAAGTAATGGCTTAAGTAATTGCTAGTAACCATATATTATATATATTATAATAATATTGTTCCAGTATCAAATGTCTATTTGTTAATCCTATTGATTGAACCAGTTTTCTAAATCACTGATTCCTTTAAAATCTAGTAAGGCTTCTCCTAATGATTCTAGTTGCTGAATTGAAAGCGATCGCACTTGATTTTCTAAATCTTCTGATATATTTCCACAACGGTGGTTTAATAAGCGCATTACTAAATTAGCTTCTCCTTCTTGTAAACCTTTTTGCACTCCTCGTTCTTCACCTCTTTCTAAAACCTCTTGATAAAAACGGGTTTGAGTTACATCTGCTTCTCTGAGATTTAGCATTTTTTGAATCTCCTCTATACTTAGTTCGTTA
>LJOT01000131.1 GCA_001672075.1 Anabaena sp. CRKS33 | reverse complement strand
TGTTCGGCTTTAACTTTACTATAACGAGTTTTATCAGGCATAACTAAATTAGGACCAGCTTTACAGTTTTTCATACAGCCAGTACCTTTAATAGCGACTGAATTTTCTAAACCATGATTTATTAATTCTGACTCCAAAGCTTGACACAAAGCTTTACCACCGCGTTTCATACAATCAGATTTTTGACAAACTAGAATTGTTTGTGTTTTAGCAGGTTTCGTTTTAGCTAGACTTTGGGCTGTAACTGTTCCCATATCAGCACTTGCAGCCATAACTCGTTCCGCTACCAATGTTACCTGATCTTTTTTGGCGTTGTATTGTTTTGTCCCCACAACTTGTAACCAAGTCCCTTTTGGTAAACGCAAATCAAAAGCACTCCGTAAATGTTTAGCTAATTTTATATAACATTCACCCTCAGAAGTAGATAATAACAAGCCTTTTAGCTTATATCCATCCTTGATAACAAAATCCAAAAATCTGCCCTCAAAACAAAATTCTGTTACTTGTGAATTAGTATATATACTCATTTTTCCCCTATCTAACTAAAATTTTTGGTAACGAATACACCAACTGTTTTCAATGTTTTCAATCAAGTCTTGACGAGAAGCAGTGAATTGTTTAATTACACTCCAAATTTGAATAGCTGCGGTAGGGTTATTTACTTCTACCATTAAAGGCTGATTAATTTCACAAACACAACTTACGCCTAACTCTTGTAAGCGTTGATAAACTTGCCAACGGTCTGCCCAATTTATATCAAGAACGTGCTTTGTATCTGTTTCTGAGCTAGAAGATTTCAAGTGGATAGCCCCCAAAATGCCATAAAATTGCAGTAAAACTAGAAACTCACAGCCTAAATTTACAACTTAGTGGGAGTTTAGCCTCTTCCTCTAGAATACACTAAGTGCAAAATATTATCATTAATTTTGATAAAAAATCTCATCTTTTTAAATTGGGGGATATGCACATTTTGCGATTTAAGTCAATATATATAGCTACAAAGGCGGATATATTGTAAAAATTGATGATTGCAATTACTAATAATGTCAAAGTTTTTAATATTTAGTAGCCTTGTTTTTATTTTAAAAATGCTAAGATGTTAAAGATAAGCAGTTAAAAACTATAACTCTTAAAAAGAGAGGAAAACCATGTCTGATACGCAAACTATATTACACAACTTTGGTCAGGTTTATGACAATCCTGTATTATTAGATCACAGTGTAACCGCACCAGTTGTTGAAGGATTCAATGTCGTATTAGCTAGTTTTCAGGCATTGTATCTACAATATCAAAAACATCATTTTGTAGTTGAAGGTGCAGAATTTAATTCACTGCATGAATTTTTCAATTCCAGCTACAAAGAAGTACAAGATCACATTCATGAAATCGGCGAACGTTTAAATGGTTTGGGTGGAATACCAGCAGCGAGTTTTAGTAAATTAGCTGAATTATGCTGTTTTGAAACAGAAGCAGATGGTGTATTTTCGGCGCGAAAGATGGTAGAAAATGACCTAGTAGCCGAACAAGCATTAATTGGTGTAATTCGCCGTCAAGCTTCACAGGCTGAGAGTTTGGGCGATAGAGGCACAAGGTATTTGTACGAAAAAATCCTCTTAAAAACTGAAGAAAGAGCGTATCATTTATCTCACTTCTTAGCCAAAGATAGTTTAACCTTGGGTTTTGTCCAACGGGCTGAAAACTAAACTTTTCGTAATCTCGATTCAACTAAACTTAAATGGTAAAAATTTTTAGTAATTGAGGACTTTACAAAATTAAACATTATGGCAGAAAAGATGATTTACACTTTTCTGCCATTTTTTATAATTGCATATTTTCTATATTTAGCTAATTAAATCTAATTAAAAATATTGTCATTTATCCATTTAAATATAAATGCAAATTTTAATATAAATGCAAATTTTCAAATATTTCACATATATCTAAAAATAACTTATTGATAATCTATTTCAGAAAAAATTATTAAGCAAATAAAAATATTTTGCAATAACTTGATCATTCAATCATTCAGGACTTACGCAATAGCGTTTGTGTTGGTTTAGTGACAAGTATCACCAACGCCAGATCCGATTTCTTAGAGAAGTCGGGGATCTTAAATTTACCCCACTGCATAATCTGTAAATTGGCGTTTAAATGGGGAATGAAAACCGATAACTATATCTTGTTTGGGAATACCTAATTTTGCTAGGTCTTCTCCTATTTCGTTTTCTGTACCGTTGTGTTGTACCCAAATTTTACCATCTTTGATATCGAGATGTAGAATACAGCCATAAACACGACGTTGATTTTTCCAACCAACATGGACAAGTTGATAATGATGATTTTGGGTATCAGAAATTAGTTGAGTTTCTACATCTTGATCTTGGCTAGAATAGGCTGCATATTCTTGGAGAAGTTGTTGAATTATTTGTTGATATTTGGTTAGTTTATCCATTCGATAATATCCTCCGTTTCTGGTTGATAAGTAATCAGTTTTAGTTGATATGTTTTAATAATATTTTGTACCAGTCTTATGGTAAAGAAAGAGGTATAGCTATCAATGGGAACTGCTAGATAAAGTGTACGATCTGCTTCTTGCTCAGATAATGCTAACCTATAGTTGATAAATTGACCTAAAGCGGTGTGAAATTCAGAAATTGCAGATGTATTAAAAAAACTTTTAATTTCTACAGCAATTTTTTTATTTTCTCTCTCTGCTGCTAAAATTTTATCTGCACCTAAATCTATATACATATCTCCTAACTCGAAACTCACTGTTAAAGGATCATGTGTGATTTTCCATCCTTGTTTTTCTAGTCCGGTTTTAACTGCGTTGTGAAATCTATCTCTTGCTGGCATAAACTAATTATATTATAAGTTAATTATTATATTATAAGTTAATTATTTCTACACGGTTATTTTGCCACTCATTAGGCGTGGTAGAAGTAAATCACGGGCTTGTTGTAGCTTATAAAAAGCCGTCTTAGAAGGACGGGGCTTGTATCCCATTATTTTCGGTCACAAAAATCCTCCATATCCATAATTCCTTCCCTTGTTAGCAATTGCTACCCGGAAAAGTTGATAATGAATGGCATGATGGGGGGTAAAGACCTTTAAAATAGTCCAAGATTTGTATTTTTGTCATCTAAGGTAAAAACTATGCCCCGTCGTCAAGACCTCAAAAAAATTCTCCTGTTAGGTTCAGGACCCATTGTCATTGGCCAAGCCTGTGAATTTGATTATTCTGGAACTCAAGCCTGTAAAGCTTTGCGAGAAGAAGGCTATGAAGTAGTGCTGGTCAATTCCAACCCAGCGACAATTATGACTGACCCAGAAACAGCAGACCGCACTTATATTGAACCGCTGACACCGGAAATAGTGGAAAAGGTTATCGCCAAAGAACGACCAGATGCTTTGTTACCAACTATGGGCGGACAAACCGCGTTGAATTTAGCTGTGGCTTTGGCAAAAAATGGCGTTTTGGAAAAATATAACGTCGAGTTAATTGGTGCGAAATTACCAGCTATTGAAAAAGCTGAAGATAGGAAACTGTTTAACGAGGCCATGGCGAAAATTGGCGTAGCAGTGTGTCCCAGCGGTACTGCTTCTACTTTAGAAGAATCAAAAGCGATCGCTTTAGAAATTGGTACATATCCCCTAATTATCCGCCCAGCCTTTACAATGGGGGGGACGGGGGGCGGTATCGCCTATAATCAAGAAGAATTTGAAGAAATGGCCCAGGTGGGTATTGACGCTAGTCCGGTGTCCCAAATTCTCATTGACCAGTCTTTATTGGGCTGGAAGGAGTATGAATTAGAGGTAATGCGAGATCTAGCCGATAATGTTGTTATTATCTGTTCTATTGAAAATCTCGACCCCATGGGGATTCATACAGGAGATTCTATCACCGTTGCCCCCGCTCAAACTCTCACCGATAAGGAATATCAACGGCTACGGGACATGGCCATTAAAATTATCCGGGAAATTGGTGTAGAAACCGGTGGTTCTAATATCCAGTTTGCAGTAAATCCCGAAAATGGTGATGTAGTTGTAATTGAAATGAATCCCCGTGTATCTAGAAGTTCGGCTTTATCTTCCAAAGCTACGGGTTTTCCTATCGCTAAAATTGCGGCTAAGTTAGCGGTGGGTTATACTTTGAATGAACTACAAAACGATATTACCAAGAAAACTCCCGCTTGTTTTGAACCGACCATTGACTATGTTGTCACAAAAATTCCCCGGTTTGCATTTGAAAAATTCCCCGGTTCTGACTCGGTACTCACGACACAAATGAAGTCAGTGGGTGAAGCCATGGCCATTGGCCGCACATTTAATGAATCCTTTCAAAAAGCTTTGCGGTCCCTAGAAACAGGCCGCGCTGGTTGGGGTGCTGATAAGGCCGAAAAATTGCCCAGCGGTGAACAAATTCGCGCCCAGTTGCGGACACCAAGCCCAGAAAGGATATTTTCTGTACGTCATGCTATGCAATTGGGAATTAGTAATGAGGAAATTTACGAATTAACAGCCATTGACCCTTGGTTTTTAGATAAATTACAGGAAATTTTAGAAATAGAAAAATTTCTTAAACGCACGCCCCTCAAGCAGTTGACGAAAGAACAGATGTATGCAGTCAAAAGAAATGGCTTTAGCGATCGCCAAATAGCATATTGTACTAAAACTAAGGAGGACGAAGTTCGCACCTATCGCAAATACTTAGAAGTTATCCCCGTTTACAAAACCGTTGATACCTGTGCGGCGGAATTTGAGGCCTTGACTCCATACTATTATTCTACTTACGAAGAAGAAACAGAAGTATTACCCAGCGATAAACCCAAGGTGATGATTTTGGGAGGTGGTCCTAACCGTATTGGACAAGGGATTGAGTTTGATTATTGTTGTTGTCATGCTGCGTATTCTTTACATGATGCCGGGTATGAAACTATTATGGTCAATTCTAATCCAGAAACGGTTTCTACAGACTATGATACCAGCGATCGCCTCTATTTTGAACCATTAACAAAAGAAGACGTTCTCAATATCATTGAAGCCGAAAATCCCCTGGGGATAATTGTTCAATTTGGTGGTCAAACACCATTAAAATTAGCAGTACCCTTGCAAGAATATCTTCAACAACAAGCAGCCATTTCTAATGTTTCACAAAATGGGGAAATCCAAAATCCAAAATCCAAAATCCAAAATCCCCAGATTTGGGGAACATCACCTGATTCTATCGACATGGCGGAAAATCGAGAACGATTTGAAAAGATTCTTCAAGAATTAAATATCGCTCAACCGCCTAATGGTATGGCTAGAAGTTACGAAGATGCTTTAATTGTTGCCAAGCGTATTGGGTATCCAGTGGTGGTACGTCCTAGTTATGTACTGGGAGGACGCGCCATGGAAATCGTTTATTCTGATACTGAATTAGAAAGGTATATGACCTTTGCAGTTCAAGTAGAACCAGAACACCCCATTTTAATTGACAAATTCCTAGAAAATGCCATTGAAGTGGATGTAGATGCGATCGCCGATCACACTGGTAACGTTGTTATTGGTGGCATCATGGAACATATCGAACAAGCGGGTATTCACTCAGGTGATTCCGCTTGTACCTTGCCTTCAATTTCCCTATCTCCAGCAGTGCTAAACCAAATCCGTTTATGGACAGTACAACTAGCACAAGCTCTATCCGTAGTGGGATTAATGAACATTCAGTTCGCCATAGTTGGTAATAATAGTTATTCTCCCCAGGTGTATATTCTGGAGGCTAACCCCAGAGCATCACGGACAGTTCCTTTTGTATCTAAAGCTACAGGCGTACAATTAGCCAAACTAGCCTCCTTAGTTATGTCGGGTAAAACCTTAGAGGAATTAAAATTCACCAAAGAAGTTATTCCCTCACATATAGCCGTTAAAGAAGCCGTTTTACCATTTAGTAAATTTCCGGGTACAGATACCATCTTAGGTCCAGAAATGCGCTCAACAGGGGAAGTAATGGGCATTGATAGGGATTTCGGTCGTGCCTTCGCTAAAGCAGAATTAGGTGCAGGGGAAAAACTACCGCTTCAGGGGACTGTATTTGTGTCTATGAGTGATAGAGATAAACCTTTAGCCGCAGATGTGATTAAAGAGTTTATTAAATTAGGCTTTACAATTATGGCCACCCAAGGTACACGCCAAATTCTCCAAAAAGCAGAGTTAGATGTGACATCAATTCTTAAACTCCATGAAGGTCGTCCCCATGTCCTTGATGCTATCAAAAATGGTAACATTCAACTCATTATTAACACACCCTCTGGAGAAGAAGCCCATGCAGATTCTAAGCTAATTCGTCGCACAGCTTTAGGTTATAAAATTCCCATTATTACCACCATTGCTGGCGCTAGGGCTACAGTCGCTGCTATCCGTTCTCTGCAAAATACTACTTTAGATGTCAAAGTTATCCAGGAATACTGCCATCAAACTTAATTGTCAATTGTCAGTTATTTTTTAGGACTTCAGCCCCAGTGACGAGAGAATGAACCACATTCTAGAAATAGAAGCGTTCAGCGAGGGTGTTGTCGAAGGATAGGACAGGAAGGAAAAAGGTTTCAACCGGATTTTACCCTTACCTCAGTCCTATTTTCTTAACCACTGACCACTAGGCATGGATCATGAACCATTGACATAAATATTAAGCAATTATTACAAGAGAATAATTATGGTTATCATTGAGATATTTTAACAAATATGAGGAAGGAATTTTTTTCGGGAAGAATTTGGCTCAAACCCTTTAAATGTATGATGTTCAGCAACTTGAGATTTTGAGGTGATGTCAGTTGGCTGGGAAAGTGCGGATTTTGCGGTAGTCAAATTATTCTCATAAATGTTACAATTCTTAACACTGCTAAAGACGCAAAAAATATCTGACTTGCTACCCTGTATCTAAGCCATAGATACTTGTAAAAATCAGGATATAACTCTAGTATTTAGCAGTAAAATACCTAATTTCCCAAAAGATGAGCAACAGTCTTTGACTAGGCGCTTTTGTTGTCAACCATCATCAGGGTTTCTAGTCCAATTAGGTAGCAACCTCCCAATATGATGATTCGGTTCACGAATCTATCAGCACACAGCACACAATAGTGTAACCCACCATTACCAAAGAGTAGCGCCATGAAGACCGCTAAAACAGCCACCGACCTCGTGCGGACTTACCTGCGTGAGATTGGCCGCGTGCCACTCCTCACCCACGAAGAAGAGATTTTTTATGGTAAACAGGTGCAACGATCTACTGCCTTGCATGAGATCCGGGAAGGTCTTGCTACCCGGTTGGGTCATCCACCAAGTTTAGAAGAGTGGGCAGTAGCTTCTGATTTAGAAGTATCAGAATTGAATCTGGCCATTTCTCAAGGTGAAATAGCTAAACGGAAAATGGTAGAGGCCAATCTCCGATTAGTTGTTTCTATTGCCAAAAAGTACATTAAGCGCAATGTTGATTTACTTGACCTCATTCAAGAGGGCAGTATTGGTATGCAAAGAGGTGTAGAAAAGTTTGACCCCACTAAAGGCTATAGATTTTCTACTTACGCTTATTGGTGGATTCGTCAAGCTATTACCCGTGCTATTGCGGAAAAAGCCCGGACTATTCGCCTACCTATTCATATTACCGAAAAACTCAATAAAATTAAAAAAGCCCAGCGTCAACTATCCCAAGGTCTGGGACGTGCGCCTACAATAGCTGAATTATCCCAAGAATTAGACCTCACACCTAAACAGGTGCGAGAATATCTAGAAAAGGCTCGTCTGCCATTATCTCTAGATTTGCGTTTAGGAGATAATTATGATACTGAACTTGGGGAAATGTTAGAAGATACAGGTGCAACACCGGAAGATTTTGTCATGCAAACTTCCCTATCTTATGACTTAGAGCGGATGATGTCAGAACTCACCCCCCAACAACAGGATGTAATTAGTCTACGCTTTGGACTAAAAGATGGACAATCCTTAACTTTGGCTAAAATTGGTGAAGTTCTGAATATTAGCAGGGAACGGGTTCGTCAAATTGAACGCGAAGCTTTAAGTAAACTTCGCAAATCTAAAGCCACTATGAATGAATATCTTGCAAGTTAGTCCCTTGTTTTCTGCTTTATGGGTGGAGTTTCCCCACCCATACTAACCATACTCATAGGTGAAAAAAACCCCCATTTCTAGTACGGTTAAACCGACTACCTCAAAAGGAATAATCTGCTATATTAGTTAATATCATCTGTATATCTGTATAATAGTCAACTAAATCGAAGCAACAATACTATCAGTTATTTCAGTCACAAACCCCATTGTTAGCAGTGACACTATAGGAGGTCAAGCGTGAGTAACCAATCTAACCGAGTATCAGAATTTTTTAATAGTGAGTCGGAAGCTGGTAATTTATTATGGCAATATGTTAAATCATTAAGTCCAGATACAATTACTCAATTGTCTAAACCCAGTTCCCACGAAGTTTTACAGGTCATGGAACGTAATATTATCGGACTTTTGGGAAATCTCCCTTCTGAACAGTTCGGTATTACTATTTCTACCAGTCGAGAAAGCTTAGGTCGCTTATTAGCATCCGCGATGATTAGTGGTTACTTTCTGCGAAATGCAGAGCAGAGAATGGGTTTTGATATGGTTGTACAAGCAACAGAAGCGAATAATAGCGTTGAATAATATTATTGTAGCTTAGGAAAATTATCAAAACAAAGATCAACTCGGTAGAGATATAATTAATCTGCCGAGTTTTTTGATTATTTATTGGTAGTTGATAGGTAATATTAAGTAGGTGAACGGAAAAAAACCGACATAAGTAACGAAAAGTAAAGTTGCCCAAAACCTGTCCCCTGTCCCCTGTCCCCTGTTCCCTGTCCCCTGTCCCCTTGTCA
Organism: Anabaena sp. CRKS33; assembly: GCA_001672075.1. Lineage (GTDB taxonomy): Bacteria > Cyanobacteriota > Cyanobacteriia > Cyanobacteriales > Nostocaceae > Dolichospermum. The sequence continues at coordinate 2,655 of LJOT01000131.1, read as the reverse complement.
TAACGACAATTTTTAACGCCAACCTACTTATATGACTGAAAGCAATTTTTCTATTCCTCATAAAATTATTGGTGTTGCTGTTATTTGGAATGACCAAAAACAGATTTTAATTGACCGTCGGCTTCCCCAAGGTACAATGGGTGGTTTATGGGAATTTCCGGGAGGAAAAATCGAAATTGGTGAAACTATTCAAGAATGTATTAAACGGGAAATCTCCGAAGAGTTGGGAATAGAAATTGTCGTTGGAGAACATTTAATTACTATTGATCATACTTATGCTCATTTACGGGTGACTTTGACTGTACATCATTCTCGACACTTAGCGGGTGTACCCCAAGCCATAGAATGTGATGAAATTCGTTGGGTAAGTTTGGACGAATTAGATAATTTTACTTTTCCAGCAGCGAATGGGGAAATTATTGCAGCTTTGAGGAAATATCATGAGAGGAATTGATAAATTGGATATTTATTTGTCAGGGTTTAGCAATGCTAAAACCCTACCAAATCTGAATTTAATGATCAGTTTTCACCATAAAAGGGACGCAAGAACCAGTAATTTTAGATCACGTAGTTTATTAAACTGGCACTTTAGTATTAATTCTCCATAAAAGGGACGCAAGAGCCGGAGTTAATTATATGCAAATAAAACTTAAATCAAAAGTTGATGCAGATAAGTTATAATTCAAAGCAGATACAAAGGGTAATATGATCTAATATGATCATGGATAGAATAGAGTTTCCAGTGGAATACAGCTTTGATAGTGATAGTAATATGGTAATTGCTACCATACCCCAACTCAATTATATTTCTTCCTTTGGGAAAGACTTTACTGAAGCAGAGAAAAATGTTACTGAGGCAGTATTAGCTTATTTAGAAGCATTAGAAAAACGTGGATTACCTATTCCCAAAATTGAGAAAAATTCTGGAACATTTTTAATTATTGAGTTAGTTTCATGAGTGATAAATTATCTGCTATTACTCCTAAAAAAGCATTACGCAAATTAAAAAAAAGCAGGATTTATAGAAAATCATCAAAAAGGTAGTCATTTAGTTTTAGAACATTCTGATGGTAGAATGGTTGTATTGCCAATGCACAGTAAAGATATTCCGATTGGCACATTACACCCCATTACATTATAATTCACCAAGCTAAATTAAGTTTGGAAGAATGGAAAAATCTCTAAAAACGGCAATTTGTTACCAATAATTTTCTATAATAGTTAAAAAGACTTTTATAAAAGGTGCAAGTAAAAAAATGTCTAAAACCGTTGCTGACGTAATGAGTCATAATCCTATCCTCGTCAGTCCCCAAACTCCTTTAAAAGAAGCTATCCAAATTCTCGCAGAAAAACGAATTAGCGGTTTACCTGTAATTGATGACGCGGGTAAATTAGTGGGTATTATATCAGAAACAGACTTGATGTGGCAAGAAACTGGTGTAACCCCACCCGCTTATATTATGATTTTGGATAGTGTGATTTATTTACAAAATCCCGGTACTTATGAACGAGATTTACATAAGGCTTTAGGACAAACGGTAGGGGAAGTTATGAGTAAAAATCCCGTGGCTATTTCTCCTGATAAATCATTAAAAGAAGCAGCACAATTAATACAAAATCACAAGGTTCAGCGTCTCCCTGTTCTTGACAATGGGGGTAATGTCATTGGTATTCTCACTCGTGGTGATATTATTCGTGCTATGGCTGCTGAGTAGGAAGCACAGAAGAGAAGTATTTTTAAGCAACAACTGACCACTGACCACTGACAACTGACAACTGACCACTGACATAGGATAATTAAATGGCTGTTTCTGCTGATACTATCAAAACATCACTAAATTCTAACAATTTGGGCGATCGCTTACGTGCGGTTAATCAAATCCGCGAACTAGAACCACATATCGGTTTAGAATTAATACAGATTGCTATAGGTAATAGCAGTGCGCGGGTACGTTATGCTGCGGTTAGTCAAATGGATACCCTGGGAAAACAGGATTTACCATTATCCTTGACAATATTACGGTGTTTACTTGAAGATCCTGAAGCAGATGTCCAAGCAGCAGCAGCAGACTGTTTAGGTGCGCTAAAATTACATGATGCTTTTGAAGACTTACAAAAGCTTTACCAAGAAACATCAGAATGGTTAGTCCAGTTTAGCATCATTGCCACATTAGGAGAATTAGGAGATATCCGAGCCTTTGAATTACTTACCCAAGCACTCGCTTCCGATAATGGCTTAATTCAAACTGCGGCCATTAGTTCTTTTGGTGAGTTGGGAGATACAAAAGCAGTTCCTCTCCTGATTCCATACTGCACTAATCCAGATTGGCAAGTCCGTTATAGAGTTGTTCAAGCTTTAACTCGCTTAGGTAATGATGAAGCTAAATCTATTTTAGCAACTTTGGTGAATGATAAAGTAGAAGCTATTGCTAATGAAGCTAAAAAAGCCTTACAGTTAGTTTAGCCGAGTAGTTGCGTTTATTAACTAAAGCGCAACTGCTGTCCTCACTTTTCTAAATAACTTGATTTTTGATTGATATAAAAAACTTGGTCATGAGACACCTGGTGAAAATTAAAAAATTAAATATGTGTTATCTGTAACTCTTGTAGAAACGTTCCATGGAACGTCTCTACATTTTTTGTTTTATTTTTCCC
>LJOT01000414.1 GCA_001672075.1 Anabaena sp. CRKS33 | reverse complement strand
AAGTAAAAAGCCACACATACAACTATTCCTGACCAGCTTTGGCAAAACCATAGTTTAATTTAATTACCTCCCCATGAGTATTGTTGATTCCCTACCGGAAGAACCAGAGGCAGATCCATCTCTTGCATCTTCTACCCAAAGCCAATTACAATATCAATCTCTCAATGTTGATAGTCCATTAAAAATGGTGGAAACGGCTTTTTTAGCTAGTACGGCGAGTTTAATTTGGTTTATTAATTTTTATTTTCCTCTAGGTCCAGTATTGCGGGTACTTTTTCCTATACCCATCGCTTTAGTATATTTACGTTGGGGTAACCGTGCAGCTTGGATGGCCGCAGTAACTTCTGGTTTACTATTGGCTGTGTTAATGGGACCTGTTCGCAGTTTGTTATTTGTTATGCCTTTTGCCTTTATGGGTGTGCTATTAGGGGCTACTTGGCATCGTCGTGTACAGTGGATTGTTTCTATCATTTTAGGGACTTTGCTGGGGACTGTAGGCGTGTTCTTTCGACTGTGGTTTTTATCTCTGTTATCCGGTGAAGACCTGTGGGTTTATGTGATTAACCAAGTAACAGAAATTATTAATTGGATTTTTTTACACTTGCAATTATTGACAACTCCCAATGTATTATTAATTCAATTAGGGGCGATCGCTTTAATTTTTATTAATAATTTTATTTACTTATTTATAGTCCACCTTGTCGCTTGGTTACTCTTGGACGCTATTGGTAATTCTATTCCCCGGCCACCACGTTGGGTACAGGTGTTAATGGATTATGATTAATATATACACACAGGTATCCCTTGGGGAAGGATGGCTGCATCGTTATGGAGGTAAATTACCAATATTTGCCTGTGTTTTAGGATTCACGGAAACTGGTTTAATTCCCGGTATTTCTGCGGCTGGTTTAACTCCAGAAGACCGCCAATATACGGCTTGCGCTGATGCAGAATTTCTCTATTACGGGGCTGAATATTACCCTAAGTATCCACTGCCTCCCTTGACTTCCGGTGCGTCTCCTGTGCTGATTTCCCGGGCGGTGGTTGCTAATTTACACATCCCTGTTTATTTGTTTAATGCGGGATTGTTACATATTCCACCAGTACCATTAATAGATTTAGGTGGTATGGCCGCCAGGTGTTTAAGTCAGGGTGCGGCTATGGATATAGCTACGGTTAAACAATTGTTAACAGAGGGATTACGCTGGGGTTCTCAATTAAGTTGTGATGCTGGTAATAGTTATTTAATTTTAAGTGAGTGCGTCGTGGGGGGAACAACAACAGCTTTAGCTATTTTAACTGGGTTAGGTATTGATGCTGTTGGTAAGGTTAATAGTAGTCATGCTGTGTGTAATCATCAGCAAAAATGGGATTTGGTACAGACTGGATTAGCAAAAGCAAAAATATCTTCCTTGGTTGACCCTTTAGAACTTGTAGCAGCGGTAGGAGATCCAATGCAAGTGGTAGTAGCGGGAATGGCGATCGCTGCTAGTCGAAAATGTGGAGTATTATTGGGTGGAGGTACGCAGATGTTAGCAGTATATGCTTTAATTCAAGCGATCGCCCACACATACTCTTTATCTTGGAAACCTGCAGAAATTGTCATTGGTACAACCCGCTGGGTAGCGGAAGATCCTACCGGTGCAACAATTGATCTAGCCCAGAGTTTCAGTAAAAACAGCATTCCTCCTTTATTAGGAACAAAATTGAGTTTTGCTAATTCTCGATATTCCCAACTTCAAGCTTATGAAAGGGGTTTTGTGAAAGAAGGTGTTGGCGCTGGTGCGGCCTGTATCGCCGCTTCCTTAGGTGAAAATTGGCAGCAAAATCAACTGTTAGAGGCTATAGAAGCGGAAATGGAACAACTTAGCAGCAACCAAAAAACTCAGCCAGAAACTAAGAAATCCTCTGTCTAAGCAACTGTTCTTCTAAGGCTGCAATGCGGTGATAGGCTGCGGTTAACTGGGTTGTTAACCGTTGAATTTGAATTTCTGGGGTTATTTGTCTATCTCTGGCTTGATAATTTATGTCTGGATAGACCATAGAATCTGTTAAAACATCTTTATGCTCCAATTCTTTTGATTTATATCCTGGAGGCTGTTTCTTGTCTAGATAATGTTCTATGGCTGGTAATGTCTCCAAAGATGAATCTGACAAAGCTTGGGATAGCCGCATATCCAACCTGGCAATTATTTCATAGATGGCATTAACTTTCTGGGTCAAGGTGAGAATTTGTTTTTCTAGTGATTCCATTTAAGACCTACATCGAAAAATATTTGATCTATGTTATTCACTTTACTGACGATTTTAGCTATACTTATGGATTATTTAACTTTTCATGACTTTTTGGCTGATGGGAATGATTTATGTATAGAGATAAATCAATAATACTGATAGGTTAATCTAGGGATGATTAACAAAAGTTGAAAAGGGATTAAGTAGGTTGGCGTTAAAAATTGTCGTTATGACAAGGGAACAGGGAACAGGGAACAGGGAACAGGGAACAGGGAACAGGGAACAGGGAACAGGGAA
>LJOT01000130.1 GCA_001672075.1 Anabaena sp. CRKS33 | reverse complement strand
TGAGATGACCTGAAAATCGTAGTGATTTAACACTTAGTCGGGTAAACTCTGGGCTTTAAAAGCCCCCACTTACCCTAAGGGAAGTGGTGGGTAATTTACTCTTAACTTCTTTCTCGTTTTGAACGTCCTTTATATACACCAATTGCGTAACCAACTACTCCCGCACCTAAAGCTGCTTGAGACGCAAATAATAAACTGGCTATTTCCCCACTAGCTGGTGTAAATGGTGATTGAAACCAAGGTTTATATTCAGGTTGTATTTCTGTAATAGCGGCTTTAGCTTTGTCATCAGAACCGCCAAACTTTCCATGGGGTACAAATATTAATGGTGCAACTCCTAAAGCTAAAACGGCTAATATTAAAAACCAGTTATTTAAACTTTGATTAGATTGATTCATTACTGTGATTTCTTCCCTTGATTAATTGCAAAAGTTCTAATTCTTGAGGATTATAAGATTGTAACCAGTTCCAAACTAAGACAGTTAGTAATCCTTCACTAATTGCTAAGGGTACTTGAGTAAGGGCAAAAATTCCCGCGAATTTGGCAAATGAAGCGATAAATCCACCAACTGGTGCAGGAAAAGCCAAAGCAAGTTGGATAGAAGTGATAATATAGGTGAGTAAATCTGCCAAGGTTGCTGCTAAAAATATGGCGATTTTTTGTTTACCAGTCAGCCCCATTGTGGTATTATATATCCAGTAAGCTGCATAGGGTCCAGCGATCGCCATGGAAAAGGCATTTGCACCAAGTGTGGTCAAACCACCATGGGCCAGTAACAAAGCTTGAAATAACAATACCAAGCTACCCAAAACTGTCATAGTCAAAGGTCCAAACAGCACCGCACCTAATCCCGTGCCTGTGGGGTGAGAACAGCTACCGGTAACAGAAGGAATTTTCAAGGCTGACAAGACAAAGGTAAAAGCACCAGCTAAACCTAATAAAAGTTTCAATTCTGGGTTAGCTTGGGTAATGCGAGTTAGACTACGCAATCCTAAAATGAAAAATGGTAATGTTACAACCCACCAAAAAATCGCCCACTGCACTGGTAAAAAACCTTCCATAATGTGCATTGCGTAGGCAGGTTTGGGGAAACCAACTACCAAGTAAAAACTAATAACAGTCATTAGGGTGAGACTAACTAATGCCTGTTTTTTTCTGGACATAATCTGTACCTCGCAGATTTATATAAATGTAATTCCATCGGTGGGCATTCTGACTTACCATATTTTGGCTCACAGTTGCGGGACAGTGCCGGACTTACACCAGACTTTCCCCCTTACGTCTCATAGTGCAGCGAGGTGTTAGCCATTGGCTGCTCCCCATCAGAACCGATGGTAACAACTATATCATTATTCCCAATAGAACTTAATTCTCTATACAACTTAGACAAAATCCGGGCGCTTTGTCACCCCAAATTTTCATCGCCAGGGTGCAAGATATAAGATAAGTTTTATAGAGTGGAAAATTAAAAAAAATGTCTAACAACCGTTCTGGAATTTTTATTGGCGGTTTGATGATAGGGGCTGCTATCGGTACTTTAGCCGGTTTACTAGTTGCTCCCCGCACAGGCCGTGAAACCCGTAAACTTCTCAAAAAATCTGCTCATGCTATCCCCGAATTAGCTGAGGATATCTCTACCAGTGTACAAATTCAGGCAGATCGTATTTCTACTAACACCCTGCAAAACTGGGATGAAACTGTAGATAGACTGCGGGAAGCGATCGCTGTGGGCATAGATGCTACTCAGCGCGAAATCCAAGGTTTAAATCAGAAGAATACTGTTAATGTCAGCAGCATCGCAGACGGCACCGATAATTTGACTGAAAAACTAGAACGTTTATAAATGAGATAACAGTGATTGATCCTTTATTTTGGTTGGGACTATCTATCCTCTTGGTTGCTGCTAGTCTCACGGCTGTTCTGGTGGCATCTATACCCGCTTTACAGGAGTTAGCCCGTGCCGCCCGCAGTGCTGAAAAATTCTTTGATACTCTTTCACGGGAGTTACCACCTACTCTAAATGCTATCCGCAACACCAGTTTAGAAATAACAGATTTGACTGATGATGTTAGTGAAGGTGTCAAAAGTGCTGGTCAAGTTGTCAAACAATTTGACCAAAGCCTAAATAGTGCCAAAAGACAAGCAGAAAATATTCAAGTTGGTACTCGTAGTGTTTTCATTGGTATCAAAGCTGCTTTAATAAGTTTTAGCCGGAAAAAACCTGCTAAAAGAAGTGCTAGAACCCTAACTAATCAATGATAAATTACCAATAACATCACAGTTATCTCCAGTCCCTAATTTCTCAATCAGGTTTTGTTGATCTATCTAACTAATATTAGAGTAAAGTAAAGAAGTGTAAAGAAGTATCACTTTTACGTTACTCTTTGCAAAGCACTTGTTACATTATCCTGTTAATAATAGTATAAAAACCTTCATGCACCTGTGTTCTTGGCGACGAATTTTAGTATCAATTGCCTTATTTTGCTTTGCTGGGTCAATCTGGGCAATTAATTCTCCATCAGCCCTAGCTTATGAAAATCCCGATTTATTACCGGGCTTTGTCACACCAGTAGTAGATTTAGCAAAAACTCTGCCTGACCCCCAAGAAGAAAAATTAGTTAAAGAATTAAACCAGTTTGAAACTGATACTGGTTGGAAATTGCGCGTTTTAACCCAGTATGACCGCACCCCAGGTAGAGCAGTAATTAAATATTGGGGATTAGATGATAAAAGTATTCTCCTAGTTGCAGATGCCCGTGGTGGTAATATTCTTAGCTTTAGCGTGGGTGATGCAGTTTATCAATTCCTGCCCCGCACTTTCTGGATTGAACTACAAACCCGCTTTGGTAACTTATACTTTGTCCGTGAACAAGGAGAAGATCAAGCCATTCTCCAGTCCTTAGATTCAGTCAAAGGTTGCTTACTTAAAGGCGGTTGTAATGTAGTTCCTGGACTCCCTAGAGAACAATGGATACTCACCCTTGTCACCTCCGCTGTGGGTGGAATTATTTGCGGTTTTGCCGCTCAACCCCGCAACGATAAACAAATACTGGCTTGGCAATGGGCGTTAATTTTTTCACCTTTATGGGGAATGTTATTTATTGCCTTCGGTATTGCTCCAGTTATCACCCGTACAAGTGACTGGTTACCTCTAGTTCGCAATATTTCCGCTTTTGCTATTGGCGCTTTAGTGGCGTATTTATCCCCTGTTTTTAGTCGGCCTTCTTCCGAGGCTGAATCCTGAAAAATTCTAGGGGACTGGGGAATAGGAATTGCTATTCCCTGCCTCCTTGTCTTCCTGAACGACGGCGAGGTCTTCTTTCTTGGTTCGCACGTAAACGCATACTAACTTCATTAAAGAAGTCTCGGCGGAGATATGGATAATCACTTACCCATAGGTCACGACTAGGAATGTATATATCACTAAATTCTTCAATTGTGCTTAAATCAGCACGATTGGACATGACCACCATTTCGGCTATTTGACCACGGGCAATGGCTTTGTGGGCAGGACGTAGTGGGGCTTCAAATTCAACACTAAATCCTGTGTCGTCACCTATTTCTAGGTTAATCCGCTTTTCGCGGTTTTCAATAATTACTAACTCACCTTTACTGTTGACGGTTTCCTGTTTGCCCATTAACCGATCTGTAATCCACCAATCTAGCACTCGTCCCCGGAAAAATCCACTGTATTTGTAACGGCGGCATTTTCCATTGCGGACACTTGCTTGTAATATGGGATACCAAAGCCAAAAGAAAGCGCCAAATACCCCAAAAAAGAAGATTAACCCAAATTCTAATCTAAATAGAAATTGTATCAGCAGTAGTACGGCTATGGTAACTACGGAAATTAATAGCCGCTGCAAAAAATTACTAAACTTCCCCCAATAGTATTTATATTGTGGTCCAGAGGCAATTAGGGGAATAATTTGTTCAAATTTTTGCCGAGTTAGGGGAACGATCATATTTTAGATTTGGGATTTTGAATTTTAGATTTTAGATTTTGGACTGGAAAAATCGCCAATCGAAAATTTCTCACAGATGATTGCTGAGTGTTTTACAGTATTTTTTCTAGTCCATATACTAACGACTTTAGCTGGTTAACTTTGCGTATGGCTAATAATACTCCTGGCATATAACAGGCGCGATCGCTGGTATCATGACGTAAGGTATAAATCTGCCCTGCTGCGCCAAAAATCACCTCTTGGTGGGCAATTAGTCCTGGTAAACGTACACTATGAATTCTAATCCCTTCATCTGCTAAACTGCCTCTAGCTCCTGGTATTTTTTCCGTTTCTTCCACCATAGCACTATTGAAAGTTTTACCCATTTCTGCCAAAAGTTGAGCAGTTTGAATAGCTGTACCGCTGGGAGCATCGGCTTTTTGGTTATGATGGAGTTCGATAATTTCTACATGATCAAAATACTGAGAAGCTCTAACAGCCGCTTCTTGTAGTAATACCATACCAATGGAAAAGTTGGGAATAATCAAACAACCGGTACTGGCTTTTTCAGCAAAATCACTTAATTCTTGAATTTGTGCGGGACTTAAACCTGTAGTTCCTACAACTGGACGAATTCCATAGGCGATCGCACTGCGAATATTGTTATATACCACATCAGGATGAGTAAAATCAACTAGTACACCGGGCTGCATCTGTCTTTCCCCAGCTACATAGGCTAACATAGGTTCTAATTGATTGGTAATTGGTACTTCTAAGGGTTCACTTAAACCCGCTAGTTCTCCAGCGTCTTTACCTTGATGTTGGGGGGTAGTGTCAATTGCACCCATTAAAGTCAAATCAGATGCTTGGGCTACTGCTTTAATGACCTCACGTCCCATTTTACCAGCCGCACCATTGACAATAACGGGGATAGAAGCTTGATTGCTCATAGATTTAACAATTATTTTCAATTCAACAATAAAATTGTCTCACAAATGCAAGTCTGACAAGAATACACTTTAAATGCTCAACAGCTTATTTAGTAATTTCTGTTAAGTAGTGTTCTTTAAATAAGATATCGATTATGTATATTCAACAGTTCCATTAATCTAGTCTGTGCTATAATATTTTGTATTTATTGGCAATGGACATCAAAATACAAATAACGAAAATAGGCGTTAGATATGGTGAATTAACTCAATTCGGCTGTACATGGTCTCTAATACTGGAAATATATAACTTTAACGAACTTGACTATCAGTGGATTTAAGTTAAACTGAAAGCGTCTTAATTTGGTCAAGTACAATTCAGACGGATAAAGGAGGCGAAAATGTGAATTTTAGTAACTGTGTGTAGATGTGTGTAGATCCAGTGGGAATATGAATATAAGTACCAGGAAAATTAAAATTGGATATTTTGATACTTATTATATCATCGTTATCCACTAACGTCAAGGAGATAACTCATGAACGAACTCATAAACAACCGAAAATTGTAATAAGTAGTTTACAATGCCAATTAGTGAGAGAATCTAAAGAAATTATAAAATAAACTCAAATGACTGTGGTGTCTGGAGGGCAAAAGTGTTTTTGAGACTGGCAAACGAACATAGACAATTTGTACAAGATTTGGTAATGAACTTGAAAGCCTTGGCGGTTGTACTAGAACGCCACGGTTATCCAGCTTCCTGCTATACTTGTGGCGATCAAATGAACAGCGCATCATTTATGGTTAGTTTAGGAGACAATCATTTAATTCGCTTTTTAGTCTCAGATTATGGGATTACTTGGACAGAAATGCGTGATGATCGTGAATTAATGAAATTAGAAGGTGCAGAAGCGATTAACCAGTTAGAAGAACTAGCTACCCTAGTCAAACAGTCTCTACAAAAGTCTAGAGATACTGAGTATTCATCTCTGACAGGTAAACGCCTTTTACAGAAAAGTTCGGGAAGAGCGAAAACCCAAGCATAACAACTGGAAACTATGTTTAGATTGAAAGTTGTTATTTCCCAGTAGCTTCAAGAATGACTGTGATGAAGATCTTAACAGCGGTAGCGCTATTGATTTCACAGGCTGACAAACTAATCTGTCTGCTGGCTATAATTTGCTATAATTTGTAGTTTATAGTTTATATTTATCAGCCAGCAATCACATCTAAGAATGTTAAAAATGCTGATCATTCATTATGCTTTACTGCTGCTGTGACAGTTTTTAGGATATTTATATTAACTTCTAGAAAATCATTATCTTTGAGAATTTGATACAAATTCACATTTTCCTCTAACAAACAAGCATGACCGCTATTTGGCAGGATAAATGTTTTGCTATTTGGTAAAATACTAGCCAATCTAGCGATTTCCGTGACGGAAGGTAATAAACGATCATTCCCACTACCAATAAGTAAAACTGGTTGTGTGAGCTTTTGCAAATCTTTTTTGTCAATTTGAAAATCTCGCAATAAAGACAACCGCCAGTTTACAGTCTCTGGTGGAATCGAACCCATGGCCGCTAGAAGTATTTGGCGCTGGCTTTCAGAAACGCGCTCCAATGAAGCCAGGAATGGTAACAAAGCTAATGAACCAACATTAAATAATAATGATGGGACAAACTGGGTAAACTGGGATATCCAACTAAACCAGGGCTGGTGCAAAAAAGAAGAAGCAGGATTAATTAAGATAATACGCTTAAATAAATGTGGTGACATGGTTGCTACTTTCATGGCTAAACAACCACCAAAGGATTCACCACAAAGGTATATTGGCCGTTGACGGCTTTTTTCCAGTTCACCATGAATCAAATCTAAAACATTTCTGGCTAAAACGTCCCAAGTACCAAGATAGTTTTTGGATATAGCCAAGCAACGAATATCTAAACCTATTGATAATTCAGGGATTTGGGTTTGTAACAATTGACCAGTGCCATCCATTCCTGGTAAATAGATAAATAAGGGAGCATCTGACTGTACTGGTTTTGGAGTCAAAAAACAAGGTTTCAGGTCAACGGCTGGCATTTTGCGACTTTTTTTTTAATCTATTCTATTTTTAACTTTACCGCTTCTGTGATCCAGATGGGGACTATGGCATATTTTCTCTTTGTCTCCCGGTCAAATCAACCTTTCCAGACAAAAAACAACCCACTCTGAAACCATGATTACAGAATTTATGGCAATTTGTATTCATCATATATAAATATGTGAAAGCGTTAAATCCCCTTAGCTGGCAATAATGTCACCTTGACATTACACACAATACTATAGCATTCGGCAAGGATTTATGCACTTAAATCACATTGGATTACCATATCTAAAGTAGTGATAAATCTCTATATTGCTAGTGCTTAATTTACTGACAATGCTCAAAAAATTGCAGTTTATATTGATGTATTTTTTAAATTTACTCACTATAAACTTACAAATATTCTCAGATAAATGTCATCAAAAATATCAGACAGTAAATCTGGGTTAGGAGTCACTAAATCAGAAACCTGGTTCAGGAAAATCCAAGAAATATCTGAAAATTTATTTTAGTCGGGGATAAAAAACCATCTAATTATGAATTTCAAACCAAATCATTACAGAAAATCCTAAATATTGAAACTAATACTCTTGTCATGAATTGGATAATTTTATATGCTCAATTGTATGCACATCATCATCTATATTGCTGGAATTTGGATTAGTGTATTCTCTGTGACTACCAAGGAAATAAACAGGTTTTACCATGATTATTAGTAACTGGTTTACCCGATTTGACAAGAAATCATTTAGGAGTTTTATAGAAGTGATGAAAAAATTCTCAATTCCATAAATTTGTTACAATTAAGGAGTAATTTAATAAAAAACCGTAGCAATGTTATATAATTGCATAGTTTTATCTAGATAATCTAGATGATTAAGAGAGAAAACTGATTAATAATTTGCTTTTATTGTCCATGAATTTAGTGAATAAAACAGAAAACACTTTTGCACTGACAACACCGCTATATTATGTCAACGATGTTCCCCATATTGGCAGTGCTTATACAACTATAGCGGCAGATGTCATAGCCCGGTTTCAACGCTTACAGGGAAATCAAGTTTTACTAATTACGGGTACAGATGAACACGGACAAAAAATCCAGCGTTCAGCAGCCAGTTTAGGAAAAGCACCGCAAGATTTTTGTGATCAAATTGTTCCCAGTTTTACAACATTGTGGGATTTACTCGATATTCAATATGATCGTTTTAGTCGGACTACAGCACCCCGTCACCAAGCGATAGTTAAAGAGTTTTTTCAGCGAGTTTGGGAAAATGGTGACATCTACCAAGGAGAACAAAAAGGTTGGTACTGCGTTTCCTGTGAAGAATTTAAGGAAGAACGGGATTTACTAGAAAATAAACGCTGTCCCATCCATACTACCAAAGAAGTGGAGTGGCGGGATGAGCAGAACTATTTCTTCCGTTTATCTAAATATCAAACTCAGTTAGAGGAATTTTACCAATCTCACCCTGATTTTATCCAACCTGTGAGCAGACGGAATGAAGTTTTCAATTTTGTCGCTCAAGGTTTACAAGATTTTTCCATTTCCCGGGTAAATCTTGACTGGGGTTTTCCTGTACCTGTGGACTCTAAACATACATTGTATGTGTGGTTTGATGCTCTACTGGGTTATGTAACAGCATTGTTAGAACCAGAGACAGAACCAACCCTAGCTAATGCTTTACAAAAATGGTGGCCAATTAATCTCCACTTGATTGGTAAAGATATTTTACGCTTTCATGCTGTTTACTGGCCAGCAATGCTGATGTCAGCAGGTTTACCTTTACCAGACAGGGTGTTTGGACATGGTTTTTTAACTAAAGACGGTCAAAAAATGGGTAAAACTCTGGGTAATACCCTTGATCCTATCACTTTAGTGGAAAATTATGGTAGTGATGCCATTCGTTATTACTTCCTTAAGGAAATCGAATTTGGGAAAGATGGCGATTTTAATGAAATAAGGTTCATTAATGTTTTGAATGCAGATTTGGCGAATGATTTAGGTAATTTGTTGAATCGCACTTTAAATATGGTGAAGAAATACTGCTCTAGTCAAGTATCGTCCATAACCCAAGCAACTATTCCGGCTGAAAATCCTTTAAAAATCATCGGGTTAGAGTTGGGAGAAAAGGTAAAACAAGCATATACAGCTTTAGCTTTCAATGAAGCCTGTCACTATGTTTTATCTCTGATACAAGCCAGTAACAAGTTTATTGATGACCAAGCCCCTTGGTCTTTATATAAACAAGGTAAACAGGAAGATGTAGAAGTGGTGCTATATGCGGTTCTGGAATCTGTGAGACTAGCAGCTTATCTCCTCTCCCCAATTATTCCTAATATCAGCAGTGATATTTATCAGCAATTAGGCTGGGGAATTAATTTTAATGAACAAAAAGAAAGTGCAATTTTAGCCCCTTTTTGTACCCACTCAACATGGGGAATATTATCCGATAAACAACAATTGGGGACACCCAAACCAGTTTTCAAGCGGATAGAAACATCAAAATAAAAGATTAATTTTGGGAACTGCTAATTCCTTCACAAAACGATTCGGGGCTGGACTGTCACCAATGATAGTTAAGAAAATGGGTCAATAATCAGGGCTTTTTCGCTGCTGATTTTATGACTCCTGATCTATCAGCCCCGGAAACTTATCATAAGCCATTCTAACAAATCATGTAGTTAGAAATTTCTATCATAACAGGGATAACAACACAAGGTATGACAACAATGTTGAATAATTTGGAAAACGACTCGATATTTACGCCAGAACAAGTTTTGGAAAATCGGGGACGGGTAGCTATCTTTATTGACGGCTCAAACTTATTTTATGCGGCGCTACAACTAGGAATCGAAATTGATTATACTAAGTTATTGTGTCGTTTAACTGGGGGTTCAAGACTATTACGGGCTTTTTTCTACACAGGGGTAGATCGGACAAATGAGAAGCAACAGGGATTTTTGTTGTGGATGCGTCGCAACGGCTATAGAGTCATTGCTAAGGATTTGGTACAACTACCTGATGGTTCTAAAAAAGCTAACCTAGATGTGGAAATAGCCGTTGATATGATGGCTTTAGTTGATTCCTATGATACCGCAGTTTTAGTCAGCGGTGACGGTGATTTGGCTTATGCTGTTAATTCTGTCAGCTATCGGGGTGTGAGGGTAGAGGTGGTGAGTTTAAGGTCTATGACTAGTGATAGTTTAATTAATGTTAGCGATCGCTATATTGATTTAGAAGCTATCAAGGAAGATATCCAAAAAACTCCCCGTCAAAGTTATCCATATCGGCCATTGTCTAGTATGGGCTTTTTAGACGATCCTAGAGGTAGTGATAGACATTTAGAATTTCCAGAGTAATGCAATATTCACAAGACAGGGAGAATGGAAGACAAAAATCAAAACGTCAGCGGGGAAATCAACATCATTTTCCCGACTTCTATTCATTTTCACAGTTTAGATTACCAACAAATTGGGTTTACCTGTCTTTATCATTGTGCTTAGGGTTATGGTTATCTGCTTGTGGTAATCCGTCTACACCTAACCAATCAAAAACTAACACTTCACTTCCAAAAGAAGACGAAACTAAGTTAACTTTTTTTGGTGTGGCTTTAGAACAATTTGATGAGACAGGGAAGCCAATTTGGAAAGTGAAAGCCAAAGAGGCAAAATACACTACAGACAAACAAATGGGTCAGGCTCAAAGTCCCGAAGGGGAACTCTACCAAGATGGAAAAGTTGTCTACCAAATTAAAGCAGAAAAAGCTGACATTAAGCAAGATGGTAAGCAACTTTTTCTTCAGGGTAAAATTGTGGCTACTGACCCCCGCAATGGTATTGTTTTTCAGGGTAATGAGTTAGAATGGCGACCTCAAGAAGATTTATTAATTGTCCGTAATCAGTTAAATGGTAGCCATAAACAATTACAAGCAACAGCCCAAGAAGCTAAGGTAAAAACTCGTGAACAACGGGTTGAATTTTCAGGAGGAGTATTAGCAAAATCTACAGATCCACAGTTACAAATACGAACTGAGCATTTAATATGGCAGATTAAAGATGATAAACTATTTAGCGATCGCTTTATCCAAATAGAACGATATCAGGATAACAAAATCTCTGGTCGCAGTCAAGGCAATGCTGCCGAAATTAATTTAAAAACTCAAATTGCAATTCTCCAACCACAGGCCAAATTAGAGTTAGTAAATCCGCTGATGCAAATTACTAGTAACTCTATAACCTGGAATATTCAGAAGGAAAATATCACTACCAATTCTCCCATTCGTGTCTTCAAAGCCGCTGATAATCTAACTGTCACAGCTAATCAAGGAAAAATGAACATACCAGAAAACACTGTATATCTCACTGGAAATGTCAATGCAGTTGGACAACGTAGTCAGTCTTTAAAATCAAATCAATTGACTTGGTATTTAAATAAAAAGTTGTTAGAGGCCAAGGGAAATGTAATTTATCATCAAGTTGCACCAAAATTAACTTTTCAAGGAGAAACAGCCATTGGTAATTTAGAAACAGAAAATATTGTGGTTAAAGGTGGTAATTCTGGACAAAAAGTAGTAACAGAAATTATCCCCCA
>LJOT01000727.1 GCA_001672075.1 Anabaena sp. CRKS33 | reverse complement strand
AAGCACAAGTTGTTTTTTCAGCAGCAGCAGAAGCTCAAGATAGAGAAGAACGAGACGACCAAGTTTCCTATAACCCCAGACTACTACTACAAGATTATGGCATAATCACAGATTCCTTAACTCAGGTAGCCAAAGAAATGGTTGACTATGGTTTTTTAAATGAGTCAAAAAAAGTCAAAATTGAGTTAGTCCGGCGTTGGTTATTGCAGAAACATCAGCTAAAACATGAGATTACTAAATTAGCAGAAGTTAATCAGCAAGATGTTAAGAATCTTTGTTCAGTAGCACAAAATCAACCGCAAATAGCATTACAACTTTATGAAGAAGCATTAGGAATTAATCCTAATAATTTTCAAACTGTAACCTCTCTGGCGAAAGAATATTTACAGGTAGAAAAATTCGACCAAGCCTTTGAACTTTACAGTCGAGCTTACAAATTTTACTCTATTAATGATCAACAGGAAGGAGTCCTACAGCCTGTATTTAATCTAGCTACAGAATATTCCCAAGCAAACAATTTAGATAAAGCTTTAGAACTGTATGAACGAGCCTATAACATTGCTCCAGAACAGAGCAAAGACAGTTTTATAGAAACCTTAGAAAAATACGCACATGACCTGACCATTAAACAAGACTTGGCTCGCGCCAAAGAACAGTATGAACGAGTTTTACAAATTGATC
>LJOT01000413.1 GCA_001672075.1 Anabaena sp. CRKS33 | reverse complement strand
TATCTGGAAGTTGATATGTGTTAAGATTAGCTATTCTAAGCTAGGATAAGACAGAAATGTAAGTGCAGACGGTTCTACGACTGCTCACTTATACACTCAATTTATGACAAAACCTTTACGGAGACTAGAACCAGGAACACATTAGCATGGTCAATCAGAATTTAACCGCTACAGAAATTGGATTTACTCTCGAAGATTTCGCTGCTCTACTTGATAAATACGACTATCACTTCAGCCCTGGTGATGTCGTACCGGGTACAGTTTTCAGTATAGAGCCGCGCGGCGCTCTGATTGACATAGGTGCGAAAACCGCAGCATATATACCCATACAAGAAATGTCTATTAACCGGGTAGATGCCCCGGAAGAAGTCTTACAATCAAACGAAACGCGGGAATTTTTCATCCTTACCGATGAAAATGAAGATGGTCAGCTCACCCTTTCAATTCGTCGGATTGAGTATATGCGTGCTTGGGAACGGGTACGACAGTTACAAGCAGAAGATGCTACTGTCCGTTCTGGCGTTTTCGCAACCAACCGTGGTGGTGCATTAGTGCGAATTGAAGGACTGCGCGGCTTTATCCCCGGTTCTCATATTAGCACTCGCAAACCCAAGGAAGATTTGGTAGGTGAAGAACTACCTTTGAAATTCCTAGAAGTAGATGAAGAGCGTAACCGCTTAGTTCTCTCCCATCGTCGGGCGCTAGTTGAGCGCAAGATGAACCGTTTGGAAGTTGGCGAAGTAGTCATTGGTACGGTTCGCGGTATCAAACCTTATGGTGCTTTCATTGATATTGGTGGTGTAAGCGGACTACTACATATTTCGGAGATTTCCCAGGAGCATATTGACACTCCCCATAGCGTATTCAATGTCAATGATGAAGTTAAAGTCATGATCATTGACTTGGATGCCGAAAGGGGACGGATTTCGCTGTCTACTAAACAGTTGGAACCCGAACCTGGTGACATGATCAAAAACCGTGATTTGGTTTATGATAAGGCTGAAGAAATGGCAGCTAAGTATCGGGAACAACTGCTTGCTAAACAGCAAGGTATTACCACATCGGCAGAAGTAGCACCGCTGGAAGCCGGATCTGAACAAACCATAGCTGAAGAAGTTGCAGTTGTGGAAGCTATGGCTGAGGAAGAAATTCCCCCAGCGACGGAAGAATAATAGATTTATAGTTATAAGTAATTATAACTGAGATCGTTGTATGATCAAGAGGGGACACCCCCCTTTTTTTTACCTTGAATATGACTAGGGTGAGATATTTTGGTAACTATTAAATGTCAAAACACGGCGTTTTCCCGTATCGAAGCAATTTTATTTGATAAAAACGGCACTTTAGAAGATTCTGATGCATATTTAAGAACACTAGGACAAAAAGCAGCGAGGATGATAGACGCGCAAATTCCTGGTATTGGTGAACCATTGTTAATGGCTTTTGGTATTAACGGTGATTTCTTAGATCCAGCGGGTTTAATATCAGTAGCCAGTCGTCGAGAAACAGAAATTGCAGCAGCGGCCTATATTGCCGAAACCGGGAGGGGATGGTTTGAGTCTTTGAAAATTGCCAGTCAAGCTTTACAAGAAGCTGACCAATATGTTGCTAAAACCCCTTCACCTTTATTTATGGGGAGTTTGGAGGTATTAAAGTCTTTGTCAGTAGCGGGGTTAAAATTGGGGATTCTCTCAGCAGCAACCACTGAAGAGGTACAGACATTTGTAAGAACTCATCAGTTAAGTGATTATTTACAACTAGAAAAGGGTGTTGATTTGGGTCCTAGTAAACCAGATCCAATACTGTTTTTAGAAGCTTGTCAAGCTTTGGGGGTAGCGCCAGGGGCGACTTTAATGATAGGTGATTCTGTGGGTGATATGCAAATGGCGCGTGATGCTAAAGCTGCTGGTTGTATTGGTATTACTTGGATTGGTAAAGCAGATCATGTTCAAGGTGCAGATGTGGTAATTAATCAACTTGATCAAATTCAGGTGATTATGGATTAAGAGGATCTGTGAAAAGTTTTCGGCGAATATATAATACCCCGCCGCAAGACTTTTATCGCTACACAATGCAAGCTATCAGCAAACCCTATTTAATCTCTGGTTTATCAGGATTTATCAGGTTTTGCTTAATTTTATCACCAAAAATCTTATCATAGTTGGAAGCGACGGCTAAAAATGCACCCGCTAAAATATATATGGGCAAAGGTATAGAAAAAGCTCGCAACCACTTAAAAAACTCCGCCCCAGCAAACAGTACAAAAAAGCACAGCAGCCAAACTCTCATGATTTTATCCATTCCATACTAGGTTATCTTGTTACTAATTTTAAATGAGGCATAAATCAATTAAAAATTAAAAATAACAGAAAACTCATAAATCTAAAATCTCAAATTTAGCTAAGATTGTTTAGGTATTAAGTAGGTGAACGGAAAAAAACCGACATAAGTAACGAAAAGTAAAGTTGCCCAAAACCTGTTCCCTGTTCCCTGTTCCCTGTTCCCTGTTCCCTGTTCCCTGTTCCCTTGTCATAACGACAATTTTTAACG
>LJOT01000412.1 GCA_001672075.1 Anabaena sp. CRKS33 | reverse complement strand
TATTATCTAGAATTACAGCAACAATACAAAACAAAAAAATCTAAATTAAGCACTCAATAATTTTATGGTTGTTTAGTGCGTAAGCGTTGCGCTCCGCAGAAATCCGCCTTTTGGGGATGTAAAGGTGCGTAAGCGTTGCGCTGCTGCAAGCAGTTCGCTTTTAGGATGTGAGGGGCGATCGCAAAACTTCAAAAATAACGATACCATGAAAAATAAGTCAAACTAATTAAGTACAGCCATGAAAACATCAGCATTCCAGCAAGCTATTGAGTCAGTCGAAATTTTATCCTTAGAAGATCAAGAAATATTACTTAACCTTCTGCAAAAAAGACTGCACCAAGCAAAAAGAACCAAATTATCTGAAGAAATTACAGAAGTTCGTCAGGAATTTGCTAAAGGAAACTTTCAATTTGGTTCAGTTAATCAATTCTTAGGAGAACTTGATCAACCATGAACATCGGTTGGACTCCTAAATCATTGCGTTCTTTTAAACGCCTAATCCGTAAAGATCCAAATCTTCGGCCTCTGATTGAACAAACTTTATTGCAATTAGCTGAAGATCCTTTTTATCCTAGTTTACGCACTCACAAACTAAAAGGTGAATTAGCTAATATCTGGTCTTGTTCAATTGACTATAATTATCGTATTTTGTTTGAATTTGTTGAAAATCCTGAAGACCAACAAGAAGCTATTTTACTGCTCAATTTGGGAACTCATGATGAAGTGTATTGATACTGCTTTTTAGGATGTGAGGCGATAGCGCAAGCGCTGACTTGTCAGTTCGCTTTTTGGGATGTGGCAGGGCGTAGCGAAGCGCACCGAAGGTATCGCTTTTCTGTTCTTATTTGCTAAACTAGAAATTATGACAATAGCAATAAAACTCTATGTACTCCACCAGTCCACACCAAAAACTACTGGAAGCGATCGCAAACCTTAGTGATCAACAAATTTCACTTGTTTTACAATTTATATCATCTTTAGAAACACCCCTTAGCAACTATCAAACTCCACCTAAAACAGTATTAGAAAGAATGGGTGGTTATCTCAAATTTTTCTTAGAAGGATCAGGAGATTTGTCAGATAGAGATGTACGGAAAAAAGCAATTTCTGACATAATTAAAGCCAGACATAAAACAAGAACTCATGAATAATTATCCCCTAATATTAATTGATATAGGGATTCCTGTTGCTTTCTATGATCGTCAAGACAAGTATCACCAAGTTTAGGGATATGCGATCGCTCATCTACCATCAATGACTTGTAGGGGTTTAGCAATGCTAACACCTTGCATTTTTGGTAAAAATAGGTTTATAATTGACTATATGTAATTATCTTCAAAAACAAAATAATGCTAACTACATACACTGCCAAATATACAAAAGTTAATAGCGGCTATATGGGACAACTGATTGAATGGCAAGAAGTTATTACTGAAGGAGAAACCTTAGAAGAATGTAGAGTTATGTTACAAGATGCTCTCAAAGAAATGATCATTGCTTATCGTCAACAAAATAAAGAAATTCCCACAGGAAGCTCTTTACTTGAACAAATTTCAGTAGAAGTTTGATTATGTCAGTAAAACGAAAATATTTAATTAAATATTTAGAAGAAAACGGATATTATTTATTACGGGAAGGTGGAAATCATTCGATTTATACTAATGATCTAAAAACTATTCCTGTCAAAAGACATCGCACAATTGATAGCTGCGCTCGCCGTAGGCATCGAATTACGGCAAATGCAATTTGTAAACAAGCAGATTTATTACCTAAGTTTTAAATATTACCGTATCTCTCCTGGGATGCTTTGCTATTCAGATAATAGTAGGTATCGTCTTTAGCGATCGCTTTTTGAGATTTGAGAGGGCGTAAGCGTTGCACGACCTAAGAATCACTTTTTGAGATTTGAGAGGGCGTAAGCGTTGCGCTGCTGCAAGCAGTTCGCTTGTTGCGGATGTGGAGAATCGAGAACTAATCATCTCTATTTCCACGAGTTAAATAACGGACTTCCTCCAATAAAATATTAAATCGCTGATCGCTTTCAGCTTGTCTTTGTTTGATCAATTCCATTTCACGCTGATTTTGAGTAGCTACTTGTAGCAATGCTTGAGCCGTTACTCTCAACCCATCTATGCTATCTTTAACTTCAGTTATACTTTCCCTAACTTGAGTTATACTTTCTCGCAACTCAGTCACACTGGAAGCCAAATCATCAAGCATTTCATCATTCCACCGTTGTACAGTCATAGTATGTTCTTAATATTGCAATTAAACTAATATTCTAATTATACCAAAGATATCGCTCGTTTGGGGATGCAGAAGGTGCGTAGCGTCTCAAAGAGATAGCGCACCGAAGATATCGCTTTTTGGGGTGTGAGAGGGCGTAAGCGAAGCGCGACCTAGGAATCGCTTTTTTGGATGTGGGAATGCGTAAGCGTTGCGCGACCTAGGAATCGCTGCTATAATACAAACAGTTACTCTTTTTTGGAAAAAACACTATGGAATTAGTCACCTTAAATCAATCAGGACATCTGCAAATTCCTGAAATTAT
>LJOT01000726.1 GCA_001672075.1 Anabaena sp. CRKS33 | reverse complement strand
TGCTAGTTCCTGGGAAATGACCTTTGTTGCCCCGGATGCGATCGCTCGCTATATTGTTCCTAAAGGTAGTATTGCTGTTAATGGTATCAGTCTAACGGTCGCTGAATATAAATCAGAATTATCTCAATTTACAGTTGCAGTCATACCCCTGACCTACAGCGAAACCAATCTGAGTCATTTAGTACCGGGAAGTTGGGTAAATTTAGAAGGAGACATCTTGGGTAAATACGTAGAAAAATTCCTCACTTCTGGCAATAATCACGATAAAGAAGCGGAGATTACAACTGCATTCTTAGCAGAAAATGGGTACTTGTAGAGGGAATTGCCAATTCCCTCTACCCTAATTAGGGAACTTGGGCTATGCGCTGAGATTGTATCAATTGACTCAGACCACCCTGTAACTGTACACCTGGGTCAACAGCAACCCATCCATTTTGGGTGAGGTGACGGACTTCAAAGTGCAAGTGAGATCCAGTAGAATTACCAGTGTTACCAACTAAGCCAAGGACAGTTCCTGGTTCTACCCATTGACCGGGTTGAACAAAGATCTCTGACATATGACCGTAGAGAGTTTGTTGAGCCGAACTATGATTAATGATCACAGCTAAACCGTAACCACCAACCCAGTTAGCAGTCTCAACTTGACCTTTCGCAGCCGCTAAAATTGGTGTTCCTGTGGGCGCACC
>LJOT01000129.1 GCA_001672075.1 Anabaena sp. CRKS33 | reverse complement strand
GGCGACCCTGTAATGGGTAATTTATTTATTGGTAGAGAAGATATTATGAGACAATTAGAAGAACTTTGGCTGAGAGGTATTCAACTCCAGTCAGTAGTTATTTATGGTCATAGACGCATGGGTAAAACTTCAATTTTACTCAATGCTGCTAACTCTTTAGATAATCAAGTCAAAATTGTTTATGTGAATTTATTAAAGTTAGGAGATGTCACTCAAGGTGTAGGTGAGGTATTAATGGCTATTAGTGATGAAATTTCCCAAGTTCTGAATATTGAACCTCCCAATGATGATGATTTATTAAAACTTCCCGAACGGACTTTTAACCGCTATTTTAAGGACGTAATTAAAAATATTAAAAATTTATCCGGTGGGTTAATTATTGCTATAGATGAATTTGAGAAAATTGAAGATTTAATTAAAGCCGGAAAAATTAGCCCAGATTTTATGGGTTTCTTGCGTAGTTTAGTACAAGCACATTCTCAAGTTGCTTTTGCTTTTGCTGGTTTGCATACCTTAGATGAAATGACAGCAGATTATTTTCATCCCTTTTTTGGTAGTGTGATTAATATTCGTGTTGATTTTCTCCGTCGTGGTCCAACTGGTCAAATTCTCGCTAACCCAGCTATTGAAGATTTTTTATTAGACTACACACCAGAAGCGCTTGATAAAATTTATGATTTAACCTACGGACAACCTTATTTAGTGCAGTTGGTAGGTTTTCATTTAGTGCGACTATATAATGATTTTGTTTTTGAACAAGGAAGAAACCGCGACCCTGTTTTTACAGTGGAAGATGTAGAAGCAATTGTCAAAAAACCGGAGTTTTTTCAAAGAGGTAGTAATTACTTTAATGGTGTTTGGGGTCAAGCTGGAGAAAATCATGATCATACTCAACAAATAATTTTAACTCATCTGGCAAAACACACCGCAGGACTAACGGTAAATGAATTAATTGAGTTGACGGGAATAAATGAAACTGATTTACATCAAGCTTTAGAAACTTTAAAACGTCATGATGTGATTGTAGAAAATCAGGGACGCTGGAAAATAATAGTAGAATTATTTCGCCGTTGGGTTGTTAAAACACATTCTTGATATACATAGGACTTACGCAAGATTCATGGAATAACGAACCACAGAGGCACAGAGGTCACGGAGAAATGAGGATTTGAGAGATATTTTGCGTAAGTCCTGATACATTTACTCATTTTCTGATTCCTCATTATTTTCTATACAATAGATTCAGATAATTGCTGTTCTATCCAAGAATTTAGACTTTTACCTTCTTGTTTAGCTCGTAATGCAATTACTTTATGTAATTGAGGATTAATTCTTACCATAAATTTACCTGAAAATGGTTTATCTGGTTCCTCGCCTCGTTGCTGACAAAATTCTAAATAATCATCTACTGAATCTTGAAATGCTTGTTTTAATTCCTCTACACTCTTACCTTGAAATGTAACTACATCTCTAATATTAATAATTTCACCATGAAAAATTTCCGCTTCATCATCAAATTCTACTACTGATTCGTAACCTTTATATTTCATCACTATTAACCCCCGCTTCTAATAAAAAACGTCTTATGGATTTCACAGCACCTTTATCTACCTCTTTTTCAGGATGTGGTCTATGAAAAACTGACCTCACGCCATTAAGAGCAATTCTGACTCTTGAACCAGAACCCTCTGTAATTTCTGCTCCCAATGCTAAAAATAAACCTTCGATATCACTCCAAGGAATATTTGCTCTGACTGGGTTCTCAAAAATGTCTTGGAGAGTTTTTTGATTTTTGTTGTTTAGTTCCATTTATATAGTATCACTCTATGATACTACTATATCTAAGGATGTGTATATATTGATAGAAATCGAGTATTTACTACGCATTTACATTTCTCACAAACCTGACATTCTATAAAAATATTCACCTTAATCATTGACATTGTTGAAAATGTTATCTACCTTGATGATATACAACCGGGTTATCAGGAGTGTTACCAGGATATCTGTGAAAGAAAGTGCGATCGCCGTGAAATTGTATGGAATTTGAAGAAGGCGTTTTTGTTAGATAGTAAAAATTACTAATGTTATGACTACCAACATCCTGGATAACATTGATCTGCGGACATTAGGAGAACTCCTACAACAAGCCCGTAAAAAATGCAACATGACTCAATCGGATGCAGCCAAGATTATTGATGCTGCACGTACCACTATGATCGCCATTGAGAAAGGAGAACGCCGCATTAAAGCGAATGAACTCATTAAACTTGCCCGTGCTTATGGACGTTCTGTGAGTGAATTTGTGCGTCAACGTCCAATAGTCCAACCCTTTGAAGTGCAGTTTCGGGCAGTTTATCAACGGAATCAAGAACAACAAACAGAAATTGAACCATTTATCCTGCATTTAGAGGAATTATGTCAGAATTATCTAGAACTTGAAAAAATCATGGATGCGCCAATAGCGCGTAACTATCCTTTTGAATATCAAGTAACAGATATGCCCATTAAATCTGCTGCGGAGAGTATAGCCGTTGCAGAGCGTCAACGCTTGGGTTTAGGTGATGCGCCTATTTCTCAACTACGCGACATCTTAGAACAAGATGTAGGTTTACGGATCTTCTATTTGCCAATGCCAGCAAAATACTCAGAAGTGTATAGCTATAACGAAGAAGTTGGCGGTTGTATGGCTATCAATGCCAATCATCCAGAAGAGCGTCGGCGCTGGTCAATGGCGCATGGATATCTGCACTTTTTAGCACATCGGCAAAAACCAGAATTTCAGTTTGATGGTCAATATCAGCGTTTTCCCGAAAGTGAACAACTAGCGGAAACTTTTCCTAAATATTTCCTTATGCCAACTAGTGGCCTATTGAAACGGTTTAATGATATGTACCGTACTCATGGCAAATTCACGCCAACCAATCTATTTACACTAGCTCATTATTATGGTGTGTCCGTAGAAGCCCTAATGTATCGGTTGGAAGAAATGGAACTTCTACCTTCTGGAACTTGGGAGAAGCTGCGAGATAGAGGTTTAAAAGTCAGAAAAGTACGGGAAGAACTGGGTTTAGAACAAATTCCCCAAAGGGTTGATATGATGCCATTGCACTATCAACACTTAGCAATTGAAGCACTAGATCAGGGTTTAATTACGGAAGGGCGTTTTAGTGAATTTCTCCATGTTGACCGTTTAGAAGCCCGTCGTATTGGGGAAGCATTACGGGAATATTCCAGCGGAATGATGGAAAAAGATACGGATTTTGATTTGCGTCAAATCCACACTGATGGGAAGTGAGGAGTATGTTATGAAAATTACTCACTCCCATATTATCCTTGATGCTTGTTGTATTCTTAATTTCTGTGCGTCAGGTCAATTTCTGGCAATTTTGAAATCTCTTCCCGCTGAAATTATCGTGACTACAGTTGTACAGGAAAGGGAATTAAAAACACTGCAAAAACTTCAAGAAGAAGAAAATGATGCTGTGTTAGAATTTGAGACGGCTATCACACAAGGTTTATTAAAAGTTGTAGATTTTGCATCAGAAGAGGAGGAGGAATCTTTTGTTAATTATGCCGCTGATCTGGATGATGGTGAAGCTGCAACTTTTGCTATTGCAGTACATCGAAAATGGGCAGTGGCCACTGATGACAATAAAGCTATCAAGTTTATTAAAAAAATTTTTCCCGATCTTCAGATTTTATCAACTCCAGAAATAATTAAACATTGGTCAGAAAAAGAAAGTGTTAATCATTTATTATTAAATAATGTACTCAATGCAATTAGAATTAAAGGACGTTACATACCACCAAAAAATGATCCTTTGCGAAATTGGTGGACAAATGCTTCTTAATAGAGCATATTGTTAGTCAATGAGGTACAAGATTGATGTATACTGACTATAAGTAAAATGCAAAATGTTTCCCACACCAAAATATGGCTGAATTTTTCTCTACTTACGGCTCTTTAATTGTCTCAATGGTCTTAGGTTCACTGCTGGGACTGTCACTTTACCTGCCATTAATGACTGGACAATTATCTTTAGCTAGTCCGGGATTTTATGCTATAGGTGGATATATTGCCGCCATTTTGTCTACTAAAGTTTTTATATCTAATAGTGATTTATTCCCCATTCATATCTTATTATTTGAGATGTTAATTGCTGGAATTATTTCCGGTTTATTAGGTGTAGCAGTGGGAGTTCCCGCTTTAAGATTGCGAGGAATTTATTTAGCAATTGCTACCATTGCTTTTGTGGAAGTTTTGCGGGTGATATCTCTAAATTTAGATATCACAGGTGGTGCAGTTGGTATTTTTGGTATTCCCCAACCTTTCCCAACACCAATAGAATATTTATGGATTGCTTTACCCTTATTAATTATCACCATGGTGGTGATTTATCGTCTAGAACGTATTCGTGTTGGCCGAGCTTTTATTGCTATCCGCGAAGATGAATTAGCAGCGGGAGCAATGGGAATTAACCCCACCTATTATAAAGTTTTAGCCTTTACCTTGGGTTCAATTTTAGCGGGGGTAGTTGGCGCAATTAGCGCCCATTTTCTGAATACTTGGAATGCTCGTCAAGGTACTTTTGATGCTAGTATTATTTACTTGACTTATGTGTTAATCGGTGGTTCTAGAAGTTTCTTAGGTGCAGTATTAGGAGGAATGGTATTTACAGCTTTACCAGAAGTATTAAGAAATCTCGCTGATACAGGTGGTTTACCTGATTGGTTTGCCCATTTTTTACGAGATGGCAGATTAATTATTTTTGGTTTGTTAATTGTCATTGGTACAATATTTTTTCCTCAAGGTTTGGTCACTCCTGATATCTTTAAGAAGCTAACTAAACTCAGAAAACTTTAAATCATTGAGAGAATTATGGAAGTTATTCAAGAAAAAACAATTGTGTTAACAGCAAAAGAATTAACCCGTCGTTTTGGTGGTGTAGTCGCAGTCAATAATCTATCTTTTTCAGTTAATCAGGGGGAGATTTTTGGCTTCATTGGACCTAACGGCGCTGGTAAAACTACACTATTTAATCTAATTACTGGTTTAATTCCTCCTTCCAGTGGTGAATTAATTTATCAAAATCAAGTAATTTCCCAATTACAACCTTATCAAATTGCGGGTTTAGGAATTGCGAGAACATTTCAAAATATTCGCTTATTTGGTGAATTATCGGTATTAGATAATGTGATTATTGCCAGACATTTACACACTCAAAGTAATATCATGGACGGAGTGTTAGGTTTACCATTAGCAGTACAAGAGGAGGAAAACAGTAGACAAAAAGCCTTAGAATTATTAAGATTAATTGGTTTAGATAATCGCACCGCAGAAAAAGCTAAAAATTTAGCCTATGGTGATCAACGTCGTCTAGAAATTGCCCGGGCTTTAGCTTTAGAACCGCAAATTTTACTTTTAGATGAACCTGCGGCCGGAATGAACCTTAACGAAAAACAGCAATTAAGCGAATTTATTCGAGATTTGCGCGATCGCTTTCATTTCACTATTATTATTATTGAACATCATGTACCATTAGTTATGGGATTGTGCGATCGGATTGCAGTTTTAGATTTTGGACAGTTAATAGCTTTGGGTAAACCATCTATTGTGAGAAACAATCCAGAGGTAATTGCAGCTTATTTAGGGGATGAATCATAATGAACACAGCCGAAATCATATTAGAATTACAAGAAATCAATGTCAGTTATGGCGGTATTGAAGCCTTAAAAAAAGTTAATTTAACTATTAAAAAAGGTGAAGTAGTCACCCTAGTTGGTGCAAATGGGGCTGGAAAAACTACCACATTAAAAGCAATTTCTAAAATGCTAAATCCTCAAAGTGGGAATATTTTTTATCAGGGACGAAATATCAATCGTCGTCAAGGCCATGAAATGTTAAAACTTGGTTTAGCCCATTGTCCAGAAGGGCGGAGAATTTTAGCCAAACAAACGGTTTTTGATAACTTAATGTTGGGGGCTTATGTGCGCCGAGATAAAAATATTAAAACAGATATTTCTCAGCAATTTGATCTATTTCCTCGGTTAGCACAAAGACGCAATCAATTAGCAGGAACTCTCAGCGGTGGAGAACAACAAATGTTAGCTATTGCACGGGCTTTAATGAGTAGGCCAAAACTCTTACTTTTAGATGAACCCAGTTTAGGTTTAGCCCCTGCTATTGTTAAAGAAATTTTTACAATTATTCAGAATTTACGAACAACAGGAGTGACGATTTTATTAGTTGAACAAAATGCTAATTTAGCTTTGAAAATTGCAGACCGAGGTTATGTGTTAGAAGCAGGTTCTATAATTTTAACAGGTGCAGCCTCAGATTTAATTAAAGATGAAAAAGTTAAACAGGCTTATTTAGGTTAGGGAATAGATAAGATCATAGGAAAGTTGAAAAAAGAGTAAAAAAAGAGTAGTTTAATCATGGCTAATTCTCCAATTAGATCAAAATCTTTAACCTTTCAAGAAGATTACCCATGTCCAGTATGTCGTATTGGTAAAATTTCGCAAATGCCGATGATGGAAGCTATGTGCTGTGATTTTTGCCACGAAATTCTTACGGTCAATTTGGAACTACAACAAGTGAAAATGCCCTCTAGAGAACCACCATTAGTTTGGCATTGGAATGGATTTAAGTGGACTCAAGCTCAATTATTAGGTGTGGAATTAGGTTGGGGTTATGGTTTAGCTGCCATTGCTTTTATCATTTTACCGACAACTTTGATAGGTATTACAGTATATTGTTTTCCCCCTGCGGCTGATGATTTTTTCACCTGGATTCCATTGATTTGGACAGTATTAACTTTTTTGTCGCACTTAGCAATTATTGTTTGGATTGTGATTGAGGTTTATCGCGTCCCCATTGTAGCATATTTGCAAGCCATTGGTCGCTGGCGAAATGGATTAATCAGATAAGGTTTTGTTTTTAAATGTTGTAGTTCATTTATTTTAAATACACTGGATCAAATTTTCGAGGATTCTCAAAAATTCTCAGATTCCTCTGTGGACTCCTAACGGCCGCAAAAATACTTTTTTGCCCAACCCTAAATAAGTTCAGGGCATTGCTGACACTTCTTGGTACAATTTTCGCCAGTGACTTGAATAGTTTGTTCAATTCCATGCCGATAGCAGCAGCAATCCATCGTTATACTGAACAAATGACTGCATAACCCATCATTTGTTCAATTATTATCTTCATCTTCACTAATATATCATGATGAGCGAATTGGAGCGGTACTACAGAATCTTGGAATTAGAGTCGGGGGCCACACTGGAAGAAATAAATCAGGCTTATAAAGATTTAGTGTTTGTTTGGCACCCAGACCGCCTCCCAAAAGACAATCCGCGTTTA
The DNA here is from genome assembly GCA_001672075.1 of Anabaena sp. CRKS33. Taxonomy (GTDB): domain Bacteria; phylum Cyanobacteriota; class Cyanobacteriia; order Cyanobacteriales; family Nostocaceae; genus Dolichospermum. Next base: position 4,272 of record LJOT01000129.1, on the reverse strand, counting down.
CAGCACAAAGCCCAGGAAAAGCTGAAATCATTGAATATGGCCCGGGATAAATTGCGCTCTTTAGGAGATAAACAGCCGCTTTCTGCTGATTCTCAACCAGATAAACCATCCAAAACTTACTCTTACTCACCAAAAACAACCTATCAACAACCACAGCCAAATTCAGATTTGAGTGGTAAAGATTTTAGTCACGCTAACTTGAGTAATCGGGACTTATCAGGAAGAAACTTGAGTTATGCTAATCTAAGCAGGTCTAATCTTAGTGATACTTTTATGCACAAAGTGATTTTGAGAGGTGCGAATTTGTCAGAAGCCAATTTATTTAGAGCTAACTTACTTTTAGCAGATTTAAGAGAGGCCAATTTACGCTCGGCCAATTTGGTTGGTGCGGATTTCAGCGGGGCTGATTTGCGGGGTGCTGATTTGACAGGAGCAAGAATTCGTTCAGGCGATCGCTTGCTGGTAAAATTAATTGGTGCTAACTTAGCCGGAGCGATCATGCCAGATGGTACAATTCATACTTAAAATCCAATCTAGCGGGTAAAAAGCAAAAAAAACCAAGTCAACCCACCGTTATAGATATGAATAGCCAGAAATAAAAAGTTAACCTAATACCCATTAGTTAAAAACTTCCATATTCCTGTACTATTTGATTATTAACTGGTAATTCTTAAAAATAGTTGAATTTATTTTAGTTCTATTAAACATCATGAATATTGCAATCATTGGTTGTGGTTATGTAGGTTATGCAGTTGGCAAATATTGGCAGTCAAACAGTAATTTTCTGCTCACGGCCACCACAACTAGCCCAGAACGTATACCAGTTTTAGAAACAATTACACCCCAAGTTATTGTCACTCCAGGTAAGGATTTAGTAGGGTTAAAAGCCGTATTAAAAAATCAGAATGTTGTCTTATTAAGTGTAGGAGCAAAAAACGCAGATTCCTATGAAGAAACCTATGTAGAAACTGCTAAAAATCTAGTTTCTCTACTTCCCAAATTCCCTAATATTCGTCAAGTAATATATACAGGTAGTTATTCAATTTATGGAGATAGAAATGGTGTATGGGTAGACGAAGAAAGTCCACCAGCACCAGCTAATCGCAATTCTCAACTGCTGCGAAAAACAGAAGACATATTATTATCAGCAAATAATGAAAATACCCGCGTGTGTATTTTACGTTTAGGTGGTATTTATGGACCTGGTAGAGAACTGGTAAAAATATTTGCTAGAGCCGCAGGAACAACCCGCGCTGGTAATGGCGAAGATATCACCAATTGGATTCACCTTGATGATATAGTTGGTACTATAGAATTTGCCCGTGAACATCGCTTAGAAGGTATTTATAATCTTGTTGATGATAGTCATCTCACGAATAAAGAATTACTTGATAATCTGATGACAAAAAATAATTTACCTAATGTTATTTGGGATGCAAATAATAAAAATATTCGCCCATATAATGCCTGGGTATCCAATCAAAAACTTAAAGATGCCGGTTATCAATTCATTCATCCTCGAATCATTTTTTAGCAATTATTAAAACTGCCAATTATGTCATCATCTAAAACATCATCTCCTACTCAATATTATCTCTGGCAAAATTACCGCTGTGCTTACGAAATTCATCAACCGCTCAATTCTCCAGCAACGGGTATTCCTTTACTGTTAATTCATCCCATAGGAGTAGGATTATCACGGCAATTTTGGCAGCGATTCTGCCGAGAATGGTATGATAAAAATCACCAAAATCCTATTTACAATCCCGATTTACTCGGTTGTGGTGAAAGTGATATGCCACCTCTAGCACACAAACCAATTAACTGGGCAAAACAGTTACAATACTTCTTGCAAACTGTGGTCAAAAAACCTGTTATTATAGTAGTGCAAGGAGCTTTATTACCAGTTGCTATTGAATTAGTCAAACTGGAAAAAGAATTAATTGCTGGGTTAGTATTTTCTGATCCTACATCTTGGCCAGTAATTACTAAAAACGTCCCTAAATGGCAACAAAATCTACTTTGGAGCATTTTTACATCCCCCATAGGTAATGCTTTTTTCCGCTATGCTCGCACCCGTAAATTTTTGTATTCTTTCTCCGTAGAAAAATTGTTTGCTGCTAGTGAAAATGTTGATGATGAATGGTTAAATATGCTGGAAGCAGATGCTAAAAATATCAATGGACGTTATGCCGTATTTGCTTTCTTAGCGAGGTTTTGGCAAAGAGATTACAGTAGTGATATTGCTGCAATTCCCTATCCTACCTTATTAGTTATGGGACAAAACTCCCTGGGTATTAGTAAAGAAAGCAAACAAGAAAGTCCAGATCAAAGATTAGCGCATTATCTCAATTGTGTATCTCAAAGTCAGGGAATAAAAATAACTGGTAAAAATGTTATGCCCTATGAATCTACTCAGGCATTTGTTGAGGCAGTATCCCCGTTTATAATCAAACTCACAAAATCAAGTTTTTAGCATCATTAACCGCAGATTAACGCAGATAAAAACTGATAAAAACTGATAAATTACAGCTAAATTACAGCAGTTTCCCATCTGATTATGATTTTTGCACACTAGGAGTTAAGCTGATGATATCATCAATATTCCGTTTCATAGTTTGGCAAATTGCGTCTAAAGGTAAGTCATTTTCATCATAACCAAAGGGGTTTTCAATTTCTAAACCAATGGCTTCAATACCGAATAAGGTAAAACTGACTAAAGCAGAAATTAACCCAGTCCACCAACCTAAACTCTCTACTATTTGAAATGGCAAAAGGAAGCAGTATAAAAACAATAATTGTTTGAGGTGAATAGCATAAGCAAGGGGCATTGGTGTTTTTAAAATTCGTTCACACGCACCTAAATTATCTACTAAAATATTCAACAATTCTTGGAAAGAAGCCATTTGATAACTATTGAGACAATTACGATGATACTGCTGTTGTAAATAATCACTAATCCAAAAAGCAATTTCTAAAGGAGGATTATTCATAATCTTTAATTTGATATATTTAGATTCGGGTATTAATGCTTCTAAATCACTATTGATAGGTTCACTTCGTAAATGCAATTTTGTCGCTACTGCAAAGGACACAAGTAAATTTAAAGCATCAATTTTATTATCTTTATCTTCTGGTTCTTTTTCATCAATACATACCCAGATTTGTCGGGCTAAATTGCGGATAGTATTAGCCATTGAACCCCAGCATTTTCTCCCTTCCCAAAAACGTTCATAAGCCGTATTTGTCCGAAATACTAATAATAAACCTAAGACTATACTGGGAATAACACTAGCTAAAATGGGTTGGGAAACGGGGACTTTACTATAATAAAGTACAGAAACTAATACTCCGAAAGCCCCAGTTAAAATCACCCGTTGGTAAATAGCAGTAATTACTGAACCTTTGATTTGGAAAGCAGTTTTAAACCATTGCGGTTTTTCAATTATCATAAAATCCTTTTGGAGATGCAATATTGAAATATAATATACAGGCAATCTTGAAAACTGCCAATACCTAATTAGGGTTTTTTTCTAATTTATATCTATTGATAGAGGTTTAATCTATCATGGCTTGGGAATTTTAGATTATAAGAGAGCGGTCGTAAATTTATTCATGACTTTTAACCTTTAAAGAATTAAGTAACTTTTGCCTTTTATTTGAGGATATTGACAGTTTTTTTCTGGTATTAATAACCGCCAACTTTTACCTTCTTTCTGAATTTGCAGGTAAACCTCAAAGGGTTTTTGCACTTGTTTAAAACTGCGTTTTGGCAATTTCACAGTCAAGTCATAATTTCCCTGTACCCGGTAAGCTGGTAAGTTACCAATGGTCAGCGGTTGTTGTTGAGTAATAGATATCCGCTGAATATTAAATTTTTGCAAGTTTAAATCTAGCTGTTGATTAAGTTGCTGTTGGGTTTGTTCTAGCTGGAATGCGATCGCTTTTTGCACTAATTCTGGTGTTGGTAATAAGGCAATACTAGTACAACCTGTCAGGAAAATTATTAAAATAGCTGTTAAAATTAACTTAATCATATTTATTTAATGATATGTAATTTATTTTTAATGTATTTGAATATATCCTTATTAACCACCATTCACCGGCGGAATTAAAACCACTTCGTCACCATTTTGAAGAATCCTATCTGGTTCAACAAATTGTAAATTAACGCCAAAGCGGGTTATTTGACTCCACTGCGTCAGTTCTGGATGTTCAGTAATTAAGCGATCGCATACCGACTTAACTATTGTACCATCAGGAAAATCCCAG
>LJOT01000128.1 GCA_001672075.1 Anabaena sp. CRKS33 | reverse complement strand
TGGGGATTACCAATGGTTTCAACGTACAGGGCTTTGGTTTTTTCATCAATTGCTTGACGGAAATTTTCTGGATCATCTCCTTCCACAAATTTGACATTTATCCCCAATCGTGGAAGAGTAACTTTGAACTGGTTATAAGTTCCCCCATAGAGGAAACTGGTGGAAACAATATTATCTCCTGCTTGAGCGATTGTACTAATGGCTAAAAATTGGGCTGCTTGACCGCTTGCAGTAGCTAAAGCTGCTACACCCCCCTCTAAAGCCGCAATTCTTTTTTCAAATACATCCGTTGTCGGATTCATGATCCGGGTATAAATGTTACCAAATTCCTGGAGAGCAAATAACCGCGCTCCATGTTCAGCATCATCAAAAACGTAGGAAGTGGTTTGATAAATTGGTACAGCGCGGGCATTAGTACCAGGTGCAGGTTCTTGACCAGCATGGATTTGTAGGGTTTCAAAACGATAATTTTCTGACATAGGTAGTACTTGGGTAGGTTGATAAGCAGTATAAATTTTAGATGTAGTTTAGATGTAGAGACGTTCCATGGGTAGGAATTCTCGGCTCTACAAAGATTTTTGGCGTTGCTGAATTGAGGTATGAAACTCAAACATTCTATTTCTTAAACTCTTACTGTCCGCGCCTCTGCGTGAAAAATCATACTTTCATTCACCAACGCCAGATTTTTACTCACACTCCATACTGTTTAAACCATTTCTGGAGACGTTGCCAACCATCTTTGGCTTCGATTTCGCGGTAGGAAGGACGATAATCGGCAAAAAATGCGTGAGGTGCATCAGGATAAACAATTATCTCCGATTTACTGCTGCTAGATTTGAGTTTTTCCCGTATTTGTTCTATTGTATCTAGTGGAATACCTGTATCTTCACCTCCATAGAGTCCCAACACGGGGACTTTTAACTGAGAAGCAATATCAACAGGGTGTTTAGGCTGTAGTTCGGTTACATTACCTACTAGTCTACCGTACCAAGCTACTCCTGCTTTTACTTGGGGATTATGTGCAGAATATAACCAAGTGATTCGACCTCCCCAGCAAAAACCTGTAATTACTAACCTATCGGCGTTACCTTTTGCTGATTTGACTGCCCAATCAACGGTAGCATCTAAATCTGATAATACTTGAGTATCGGGGACTTTGGATACAATGGCGCGAATTTCGTCAATGTTGCTTAATTTTGACACATCACCTTGACGGATAAATAGTTCAGGGGCGATCGCTAAATAGCCTAATTTAGCAAAGCGACGAACAACATCCTGAATGTGTTCATGTACCCCAAATATTTCCTGAATTACCAAGACAATGGGGAAATTTTCACCCTGATCAGGCCGCGCTCTGTAAGCTGGAATTTCCCCATCTTTGACGGTAATTTTCACTGCCCCAGCAATTAATCCTTGAGTATCTGTAGAAATCACTTTGGCCAAAACAGGTTGCACTGCTACGGCAAACCCAGTTGTCAGAGCAGCTGTAGTCATAAATTCACGGCGTGTTATTTCTTTTAGCATCTTTAAACCATTTCAATATCATTAATTTTTGATTGATATTTAAGCCCCTCTTTGACGCAGAGAGGGGTTGGTGAGAGATTAATCCAATTCAATTTAGCTTAGGAAAGCACTGGTTCTGCTGGCAATTTTTCTAATCCTTGCTTCAAGACGGTTGGTAATTCGCTATTAAACACTTCACCCTCAACAACTTGGGAACGGAAACCATTTACCCCAACAGGAATATCTCCTGTGATGGTGGTGCGATAGAGTACACGCTCTACCTCTATATGATCCAAATCCTGGGGAGCTAAATGCGCTGTCGCACGGTTATCCCAGAACGCTATATCACCGTTATTCCATCGGAAGCGGGTGGTGTAAGCAGGTTTAGTGATCTGATTAAAGAACAACTCCAGTAACAGGTCGCTTTCTTGTCTTGATACATCCAGAATGTGAGAAGTAAAGCCTGGATTCACGTACAATGCGCGTTCACCTGTTTCTGGATGAACCCTGACTACTGGGTGAATTGAAACTATGGGATTGGCGGCAATGCGTTGGGCAAGCTTGCTGTTGCTGGGTATGTTTAACCGAGCATTAAAACGATGTTCTGCCTTTAATGTATCTGCTAATGCACGTACAGGGGCTGACAAACCTTCATAGGCTGCGACCAAATTTGTCCATTGGGTATCACCACCGAAACTGGGAACATTTACTGCACGCAATATTGAAGCCGCAGGTGGATTGATAGCTGCTGTTACATCGGTGTGCCAACGGCTTTCATAGCTGGAACGGCGCAAACCATTACGGCGTTCATAGCGGCTGCGGTCAATGGGCAGAATTTGGGAGAAGCCTTCAATTGGCTCATCTTCGTGGGGGTGAGCATAGGTTACTTCCCCAAACCGAGCAGTGAAGGCAATTTGGGCTGCATGATCAATGTTCTGACCACGAAAGAAAATTACTTTCCACTTCAATAGTGCTTCACGAATTTCTTTGACTGCTTCATCATGTAAAGGAGCAGAAAGGTCTACACCACTGATTTCAGCACCAATAAAACCAGCTACCTGTTTGACTTCAATGTGCTTATTACTCACGTGAGTTCTCCAGAATTTTATTTATAAGTCTGTCTTCGCATTTGTCAACTTTCTTTGGGATGTGTCTATGCCAACATACCAGAGGAAGCGATCGTAACTAAAAATCATTGTACAGTAAATTTATCAATTTACCGTATTATAAGAAATTCTTATTTAAAAAAATGTAAATAATATGCTTTGTATGTCAGTAAATATTGCCTAAAAATTATATTAAATGTAAGTTAATTAACATTATTAATACTTATATTAAATACCTTGATATGGCTAAAAAAGATTGTCAGACAATAAACTGCAAAGTATTTTTACAACTATATTGATTATTATTGTGAATACTTCGTATTTATTATTACATAAATTTATTTTGCTGAATTACCCCATAAATTCAAAAAATCATTGATTAGTTTATCTAATAATTAGTTATACATATAATCAAGTGTTTTGACTCCGCAGAGGATGGAAAAGCTAGATTTGCAGCCTATACGGGGTTTGATGACCCAACCAGCCCACCAGATGCCCCAGTGAGCTTGTCCTAAGTTGACAATTTAATAGACAAACCTGTACACTCATAGACAAACCTATGAGTGACTTTATGTTTAAACCTCATGAATTTGCTAAAAAAATCGGAGTTTCAGTCAAGACCTTGCAAAGATGGGATGTTGAAGGAAGACTTCCAGCCAAAAGAACATTGTCGGGGCATCGTTTTTATACTGAAGATGATTTACTGATTACCCAGGGATTAAAACCTGTAGACTGAAAACGAAAAGTAGTTGTTTATTGTAGAGTTTCTTCGAGTAGCCAAAAACCCGAACTCAGAAACCAAGTATCCGCGATGGAAACATTTTGTTTGAGTCGTGGGTTAGCTGTTGATGATTGGGTTTCAGAGATTGGAGGCGGATTAAACTTTAAAAGAAAAAAGTTTTTATCAATTATGTTATCAATGCTTAAAGGCGAAATATCGACAATTGTTGTGGCGCACAAAGACAGAATGTGTCGGTTTGCTTTTGACTTTATTATGGAATTAGCAAGTTCCGTGAGGTGTCAGATCATAGTTGCAAATCAGGAATCTTTATCACCTCAACAAGAATTAGTGGAAGACCTAATGGCAATTATCCACTGCTTTTCTTGTCGATTGTACGGATTGAGGAATTACTCCAAAGAAATCAAGGATAATCTCAAAAATGCTATTGACAAACCTGTACAAGATATGTCAGTTTTAGACAGCAAAGAAATACAGTGTTGAGGTCGAGCAATGCTTTTATCTATCAAAACAAAACTCAAGTTAAACAAAACCCAGGAAATATTAATGGCTAAACACGCTGGTATAGCAAGGTTTACCTATAATTGGGGTTTAGCTACTTGGGCTTCTTTGCATAAAGATGGATTAAAGCCAAACAAATATATCCTCAAAAAATTCTTTAATAACCATGTAAAACCTGAATTGGCATGGATTAAAGAAAAAGGTATTTGTCAGAAAATCACTCAATACGCCTTTGATAGTTTAGGTGAGGCTTTCCAGAGATTTTTTAAAGGACAGTCTAAATATCCCAACTTCAAAAAGAAAGGGAAAAATGATAGTTTTACCATTGATAATGGTGGTAAACCAATTCCTGTAGGTGGCACATCAATAAAACTACCAACAATTGGATGGGTAAAAACTTATGAAGGATTACCTCATACCACCTGCAAAAGTATTACTATTTCTAGGACTGCTGATAGCTGGTACATAGCTTTTTCTTATGAACAAGAATGTCGACCAACTATTAAAAAACATGATGCTGTTGGTGTTGATTTGGGAGTAAAGGAACTAGCTATTCTTAGCACTGGTATTACTTTTGCTAATCCTAAACACTACAAACAGAACTTAGCTAAACTGCAAAGATTATCTAATATCTACTCTAAAAAGGCTTCATGTTCAAGCAATAAGCATAAAGCCAAAATTAAACTAGCTAGACATCATGCGAGAATAGCAAACCTGAGAAAAGATACTCTTCACAAAATCACTACTTACTTATGCAAAAACCACGCGAAGATAGTAGTAGAAGATTTGAATGTTTCAGGGATGTTATCAAACCATAAATTAGCCCAAGCAATAGCTGATTGTGGGTTTCATGAGTTTAAGCGTCAGCTAGAATATAAAGCTAAAAAGTTTGGTTGTGAAATTATAATTGCTGATAGATTTTATCCATCAAGTAAAACCTGTTCTCGATGTGGGCATAAAAAAGAAAATCTTTCTTTATCCGAAAGAATTTATTGCTGTGAGAACTGTGGTTTTGAGATAGATAGGGATCTAAACGCTGCAATTAATTTATCGCGTTTGGCTAAAGCGTGAAAGTCTACCGAGGGATAACTGCTCCCATGCTCCCGTTGAAGTAGAAAGTAAAGTCTAGTTTTGTCTAGGTTTTATATAGCAGAGTATTGAGTTACAGACATTTGTTTTCTATTCTAAGTCTTAGAAAGCGATAATTAAAAGGTTAACTGCTGCATCTTCTCTTTTCTTTTAACAATTTTTCGAGACCTATTAAATGGGGGATGTGGCAACAAAAGCGATTTTGTTATCCGTTCTAAACCCAACTCTTTCGTTAAATAAATGTGCTTCTTTGCATTTACTATTGCTCAGGAGCATAACTTTATAACAATTAAAACTCCAAGTTGCCTGTAGGGTATGGTGTATGAGACGCATTCCTATACTCTTTCTATTCATCTAGCTGCAACATCATATACTTCCTTATGTAAATCCACCTCGACAACATAAGGCTCAATCTGACGCTTAAATAAAAGCATTTCTCCCACTTCATTCTTTTTCAAATTCACATGACAAAACCACTCTTCGTTATTCTTATTTGGAAAATCCAACCGATAATGATATAAACCCCAACGACTTTCTCGACGATATAAAGACGCTCGTGCCGCCATTTCTGCACAATCACGAATAAAATGTACTTCCATACATCGCATTAATTCATGAGGATCACGCGCTCCCATTTGGGCTAATATTTCATGATAACGTACAAAGTTATTTAACCCAATTTCCATTTTATTACCAGATTTTGGTGGTTGCAGGTAATCATTTACCAATCGGCGTAATTTATATTCAACTTGAGTATGAGGAATACCATTTGGTTGATTTAATGGCGCGTAAATTCTGGACTTTTCGGCTTCCAAAAAATCAGTATCAGGTTCTAAATGTCCTAAAGATTTAATATACTCAATGGCGTTTTCTCCTGCTAACCGACCATAGACAAATGCACCAATCATATAATTATGAGGAACACTGGCCATATCTCCGGCTGCATAGAGTCCAGGTACTGTGGTTTCTGCTTTTTCATTTACCCACACACCAGAAGCACTATGTCCACTACATAATCCTATTTCTGAGATATTCATTTCTACGCCATGAGTGCGGTAATTTTCACCTCTACCTTCATGAAAACGTTCTCTACTTGGTCTTTCATTTGCCCATAAAACAGACTCTATTTCTGAAATTGTATCCTCATCCAAATGAGTCATTTTCATTTGAATAGGTCCTTTACCAGAGTTTAATTCTTTCCAGATTTCTAACATCATTTGTCCACTCCAATAATCACAATTAATAAAGCGGTTTCCTTCTGAGTTGGCGGTATATGCTCCATAGGGACCTGCAACATAAGCACAGGCAGGACCGTTATAATCTTTAATTAATGGGTTGATTTGGAAACATTCGATGTTACTTAATTCTGCTCCTGCATGATAAGCCATTGAATAACCATCTCCCGCATTGGTGGGGTTTTCATAAGTTCCATAAAGATAGCCAGATGCAGGTAAACCCAAACGTCCACAAGCACCTGTAGAAAGGATGACGGCTTTGGCTTGAATAACTACAAAATCACCACCGCGCACATCAAACCCAACAGCACCAATGGCTCTACCATTTTTTATTAATATTTTAGTTGCCATAACGCGGTTAGTTACTTTCACTTGATGACGTTTAACTTGGCGGGTAAGAATGGTTTTTAAGTCTTTACCTTCTGGCATGGGTAAGACATATTTACCTACCCGATGAACTTGTTTAACGTCATAATTTCCTTGGGGATCTTTTTGGAAGTTAACGCCCCATCTTTCTAATTCTTGGATAGTTTCATAACCTAATTTACCTGTTTGATAAACGGCTTTTTGGTGCAGAATACCATCGTTAGCAATGGTGACTTCGCGGACGTATTGTTCTGGGGTAGAATTGCCAGGAATGACGGCTGTATTTACTCCATCCATTCCCATGGCGATCGCCCCACTGCGGCGAATATTTGCTTTTTCTAAAATTAACACCTCAGCATCAGGATTAGCTTGTTTAGCTTTAATCCCTGCCATTGTCCCCGCAGTACCACCACCAATTACTAAAATATCGGTTTTTAGCCATTGTGTCTTAATGTTTGTTGTCATATACAACTCTTTCAATAATTTAAAATGTATTTTTTTTCACACAAAGGAGCAAAGAACGCACCAGAGAGTAAAAACAGATTTGAAAAAATAATTGATAATTAGTAATTTCTACATTACTAATTACCAATTACCAAATTACTTCTTGCCTTGCCAAACTATCTCCTTAACCTTGATTTGTTTAGGAATCAAGTTTATTTTATAGAAAGTATCAGCAATTTCTTGTTGTTTGGCAATTACATCATTTGTTAATGGAAAAATGCCATAGTTGCGTCTTTTTTCTGCTACCTCTAATACAGCCGCATCTATACCCAATACAGGAGAAAGTAACTTTGCTACTTTAGGAGGATTCTTCTTTGCCCAATCACTGACTTTAGTTACCCCAGCCAAAACTGTCTTTAAAGCCGCTGGATTCTTTTCTACAAAGGATTTAGCAGCCAAATAATAACCTCGATTGGGAGCTAGTCCAGTGGCATCGGTAAGAATACGTGCGCCTGTGGCTTTTTGAGCAGCAGCTAAATAAGGGTCCCAAACTGCCCAAGCATCAACATTTTTCCCTTCAAAAGCAGCACGGCCATCAGCAGGTGCGAGGAAAGTTGGCTTAATATCAGTGTATTTTAATCCGGCTTTTTGCAGTGCTTTGACTATCAAATAGTTAGTATTTGATCCTTTCGCAAAAGCCACTTTTTTGCCCTTGAGGTCAGCTACACTTTTAATTGGTGAGTCCTTATGAACAAGAATTGCTTCTGCTTTAGGTCCATAAGGGTCATAAGCAACATAAACTAGAGGAACTCCAGCCGCTTGAGCAAATATAGGAGGTGCTTCTCCTGTGTAACCAAAGTCAATACTTCCTGCATTTAAAGCTTCTAACATCGGCGGACCAGCAGGAAATTCAGTCCAGGTGACAGAACTACCAGAGGCTTTTAAGGCTTTTTCTAATTCTCCTTTTGCTTTAAGTGCGTATAGGATAGTTGCTGCTTTTTGATAGCCAATACGAATTACTGTCTTGCTACTATTATTTTGAGCGATTGTATTTGCATTAGCTTTCTGAATTGTCTCGCCATTATTGGTAACGTTGGGAGAAAAAACAGAAACAGCTAATGTTGAACCTAATCCAACTGTAAATAGTAAAGAAAAAGTGCGAATGTTCTGCTGACGATATTTTCTGAGAAAGGTGATTTTAGCTTCTAATCGTCGCCATAGAGGTAATTTAGTCAACATTACTCTGAGTTATTAGGGTGAATAGAATATTCAGACTTGATGTCAATTTATGATAAGACTACAGTATGTCAATCGAAATACCGTACTTTATAATATTACATAGAGGAAATTGAAATGCAAGCTTTTCTTTGAAAAAAGCAATTATTTGGTCAGTAAACATTTTAGCTTGATTTTTTTATACTTGATTACCGTGAGATGCTGAGAAAAGAGGAAGTACAAATAGATGATACAAATAGACGATCCCAATCTTTTACAACAAGAAGTTATCCAACTTCTGAAACAGGTAATTGAACCCACCCTCAAAAATGACATTGTTAGTTTAGGAATGGTACGAAATCTACGGGTAGTGGATCAGTATGTTTATCTGCGCCTGTATATAGGTTCTCTTCAACAACACTTGGAAGCAGAGATAAAGTCTGTTTTATCCTCACTAACCTGGTGCAAAAAAATTTATATCCAAATTTGTACAATTCCCAAGGTGAAAACAACTTTAGCTATATCTAGCGGTAAAGGGGGAGTTGGTAAATCCACGGTCGCAGTTAATTTAGCAGCAGCCTTGAGATTAACAGGAGCAAAGGTCGGGTTATTAGATGCTGATGTCTATGGACCAAATGTTCCTCAGATGTTGGGACTGGGAAAATCTGAAGTTACAGTTATTGATACTGCTAATGGTCAGAAATTTTTACCTTTAGAATCTTTAGGTATCAAAGTTATGTCAGTGGGATTATTGGCAGCGCCGGATCATCCCTTAGCATGGCGTGGACCAGTGTTACACAAAATTATTACTCAATTTATACATGATGTTGATTGGGGAGAACTGGATTATCTATTAATAGACTTACCTCCTGGTACTGGTGATGCCCAAATCACAATTATACAAGAAAGCCCGATTTGTGGTGTAATATTGGTAACAACACCTCAAGAAGTGGCTGTTGCTGATGTGCGTCGTAGTATTTATATGTTCCGCCAAGTGGGTGTTCCTGTTCTGGGTATTATTGAGAATATGAGCTACTTTATCACCGTAAATGGCGAAAAAACTCCCATTTTCGGGACTGGAGGCGGTGAGAAATTGTCGCATGAACTGCAAGCGCCGCTTTTAGGCAAAATTCCCCTCGATCCTCGGATCTGTAATGGTGGTGATACTGGTCAACCTCTTACCCTTGCTGATTCTAGTTCAACGACAAGTGAAATATTTATACAAATTGCAGCGGCATTGCAGTCTAGTTTTCTTGCTTTTTCTAGTTATTTGTGAGATGCTTAATTTAAATCTACGGCATTTTGACCAAAATACCGTATTTAATAGATGTTTTAAGAGTCTTCTAAACCCACCGGCGTGGGTTTAGTCCCTGTAGACGCGGTTTTTAACTACCCAAGTTGGTAGTAGTTTAGACGTTGTAAACATCCTCCTAGAATCAGTTAATCATAATTAATGGGTTTACTATGGTAAGTAAATTAGAATGCAAGGTAGCTATTATTACTGGAGATTCTTCGGGAATTGGGGAAGCAACAGCGATCGCTCTAGCAGCGGAAGGAGCAAAGGTGGTAATTGCGGCCAGAAGGGTAGAGCGTTTAGAAGCTGTAGCAAAACAGATTATAGATCATGGTGGACAAGCCTTATCTATTGTTTCAGATATTACCGATGAAGCTCAAGCTAAAAACGTGATACAAAAAGCTCATGCAGAATTTGGACACATAGATATTTTAGTCAACAATGCGGGTATATCTTTTCCCGGGAGGATTGAAAATGCAGATCCCTCAAACTGGCGAAAAATGATTGATATCAATGTTTTAGCCTTAATGTACACAACTCACATAGCATTACCTATCTTTAAAGCGCAAAAATCGGGACATATCGTTAACATTTCCTCTGTAGCTGGCCGTATTGCTCGTGGGGGTATGGCTGGTTATAATGTCACCAAATGGGGGGTAAATGCCTTTTCGGAAGCCTTGAGACAGGAAGTATATCAAGATAATATCCGCGTTACTATCATCGAGCCTGGTTTAGTAGAAGCGGAAATTGATCAGCATATTACCGATGTAGTAGCAAAGCAGGAAATTGAAGCCAGACGGAAAGCAATTACACCATTACAAAGTGAAGATATAGCAGCAGCAATAGTTTATGCTGTTAGCCAGCCACAGCACGTTAATGTCAATGAGATCTTAATTCGTCCAACTCAACAAGATCGATAATTACAGCAGATTTTCACTTCGTGAGGCTGTATCATGATCATACCGAAAAATAGGGAATATTAATGTTAAAAAAAAATAGAACATCATTGAAAAAAAGCAACAAAATACTTGCTTTTTTGGAAGTTTCTTCTCCAATTAAATCACCCAATTTATTTGGTTTTCTGATTGGAGAAAGCGTATCTTTTTTTGGCTCTTGGATGACACAAATCGCCTTAGTATGGCTGGTTTATCAATTAACAAATTCACCTATGTTAGTTGGTATAGCTGGGTTTAGCAATCAAGCTATGGGTTTGGTGATTACACCATTGGTAGGAGTATTACTAGATAGATGGAATTTAAAGTATGTTTTATTAACTACTCAGATAGTATCTATTTTCCTATCTTCATTACTAACTTTTTTAACTTTTAGTAATCAGATAAATTTTTCAAATATTATTATTATTGGTGTTCTTCAGGGCATAATAAAAGCTTTTGATTTACCAGCACGTCAGGTAACAATTCCCAGATTGCTAGAACATAGAAGTGATACTTATAGTGCAATGGCTGTGCATTCATTTTTAATTAATACAGCTAAATTTGTCAGTCCTATGATTGGGGGTTTGATAATCGCTAGAAATGGAGCAGGTTTATGTTTTTTAGTAGATGCTATCAGCTACTTGCCTTTTATAGTAGCTATACTAACCATGGTGATAAAACCAAATATCAATAATCCATCTAAATCCGCATCTACAAAAATTTGGCATAACTTGAAAGAAGGATTTATTTTTGTCTATAATTTTATGCCTATTAGATACATTTTAATACTGCAAATTATAGTTTGTTTCATGGCAATGACTTATGTAAATCTTATGCCAGTATTTGCTAAGGAAGTCCTGAAAAGCAATGCAGAAACAATGGGTTTTCTCATGACTTCTACAGCTTTTGGTTCTATTTTTTCTGGTATTTATCTAATGCAGCGTAAGCAGGTAATAGGATTAGAGAAGGTTATGACAATTTCTACGTTAGTTTTGGGAGTATCATTAATATTATTTTCTCGCTCAACACGGTTAGAAATTTGCCTGTTATTAATCTTTATTGTCGGATTAACTAATACTCTAACTCTAGCTTCAATTAGTAATTTTCTACAGGTAATTCTTGTGGAAGAAGATAAAAGAGGAAGAGTAACTAGTATATTTATGACTACTTTCTTAGGAATATTGCCTTTTGGAAATTTGTTCTTTGGAGGATTAGCACATTATATTGGTGTTGCTAATGCTTTATTATTTGGTGGT
>LJOT01000411.1 GCA_001672075.1 Anabaena sp. CRKS33 | reverse complement strand
CAAAGTTCCTGACAATGGATATTGATAGATTTGTTGAGAACCTGTTGTTGGTACTTTAGTAAAACCTATCTTGGAAAGCAACTGTTCTAGGTCAGTAAACTGAATATCTCTAACCATGATGACGAATCACTCCTTTTAACTGGTTTAGAATATCATTCCGGTATTGGGCAAATTTTTTGATTGCTTCTTGATCTAGTATATTTGTTTTAGGCAAGTGAACGGTAACACTTTCACCAACTCTAGATAGATCAAAACCTGGCCAATTTTCAAAATATGCCTGTAAGTATAACCAATAAGCTATATCCAACTGAGCGTCATATACAATTAGAATACACGGCATAGGCTCAAACAACCACAATTCTGAGTCCGAACGCGCTATGCTAAAAGCAATAGTTTCTTGATTTGCAAGTGTTCTGAGAGAATCTGTAGCTTTTAATTGTAAGTAAATTTGACCGTTTTCAATTTCACTATTTATATTATATGTAAAAAGAATTAAATCAAACCCATAATCATATTCAACTCTTTCTACGGAATAACCACATAAGAAAACATATCGTTCAACATGATTTACGCTCAAATCTGCTATTATATGTTCTCTAGGTCGTTTCTTTTTTGCCATTAATTACATTTACCTAAACCTTTGTTGATCATACCGGAAAACGTTGTTAATAGTTTGAAATCACAACTACTAATACTACTTTTTAGTAGTTGGTAGTTAGTTAGGATGAATAAACAACATCTTGCCATTTAATCACCATATACTTTAATCAAATTTTCTCCTCTCACAAGTAAATCAGTATAAGTAATAACTTCAATACCATGTAATGCGTGATTTAGTTTCCTAAAAAATTCTTTTTGTTTTTCATTCCAATTGTCAGACTGTCCTATTAAAATAAAGGCGCGAGGTTTTATAGTGCTTAATTCAAGAGAGTGTTCTTGTTTAAGTTTTTTAGATATTTCGAGTTGATGTAACTCTATTTCATGTAGATAATTTACGACTTGTCCAATAGCCTCATTTGTTTCCCTTGACCAAACAAAAGCTCCAGGGTGTGATTTGTTTTCTTTGATAACTTCATGTGATGGTTTTTTGATTTCTAAAATATCTATAAATCCATCTGGAGTAGGAAATAAATAATCAAGAATACTTCTAAAGCCTACTTTTGGATGTGCAATAGAGTTTCCGTATTGAATTCCAAAGAGCCAATTATTTTTATAAATCCACTCCTGCCAAGAATCTGGACTTTTAGTCTCTGGCAAATCCATTGTTAAGCGACACTTGAATTCATCAAGCTTTTTTCGATAAGTAACAAGCTTGCTTTTTTCAAGCAAATTATTTGTATCCTGTAATTGCTTCTGTAAATCTTGCATTTGTAATTCTAATAACTGAATTATGTCATTTTTTTGCCTGACTTCTAAATTATTTAAATCCTGCAATCGCTTCTGTAAATCTTGCTTCTGTGATCTTAATAATTGAATTATAGCATTTTTTTGTTTGACTTCTAAAGCCAATAATTGATTAGTATCTGCTATTGGTTTTAGATATAGATTTATTTTTTCTTTAAATATTCTCAAGTGTTCTTCAAATTCATCTTCAAAAAGATTATAAACTCTTTCTCGTTGAATATATAATGCTGTCCAAAAATCATCTTTATCCTGAAAGTAAATGTTATTATATACATCAATCTTATTGTTAAGTCTATTTTTTTCAAATAGTAGCGAAATCTTCTGTCCAGCATTGCTCAAACTTTTCAGTTGCTCATTAGGTAAAACAGGACTACTGCACTTACATTTTTTAAATTTTCTATGAATCTTTCCTGCATTTGAAATGCTAAATTCAATCCTTAAAGACTCGTCAAGATAAATTGGAACATATATACCACCACTATTAGCTTTTATTAATGGTTTAGTTTTAAGTTTTTTTATGGTTTCTTTATACAATTCTTCATTTACGTCTTCTGATGGTTTAACAAAGGCCATCAGTTGAGTGTTTTTTGGTAAAAAATCAGCAATACGAATAAAAACTGACATATTATCAATACCTTCTCTAATTTTTTAGGAATACCTACAGAATTATTTTTCATAACTTACCACAATATTTCAATAATAAAGATTGTTGAGAATCGAATAATTAGAGAACTATTAGAGAATTTTTAAATTGAAGTATAAAAAAATACTAATTTTCCAGTAATAATATTTATTCTTAATCCTTGGTCTTGACTTTTAGCAGAAATATGTCAAACTAATATTTAGATACTCTAATTATTTGAAAAAGGAAGTGTCTTCCAATCGTGACGAAACTTACGGGAAGAATAGAATCTGCGGAAATACCTGCACAAGTCCCAAAGTCGCTAATATTGCAAACCTTGGAACTGACGCGCCGCTTTGAAAAATTTACAGCCGTTGATAACTTAAATATCTCCGTAACAGCAGGAGAGGTTTTTGGTTTACTAGGTCCCAACGGTGCGGGAAAAAGTACAGTAATTAAGATGTTAACTACCTTGCTACCAGTCAGTAGCGGAAAAGCATACTTAGCCGGTTATGATGTGACTCGTCAACCTGATGCAGTC
>LJOT01000127.1 GCA_001672075.1 Anabaena sp. CRKS33 | reverse complement strand
GGTTTAGATGCCATAGTAGTCCGCTCTATAGTCCGAGAGCCTGAGAAGAGAGCGGAAATTCTAGGAACAGCTTTCTGGCTGAAATTGTTTGGTGGTGTTGCCGCTTTAATACTAGCTGTTAGCTCTATTATTGCGGTGCGTCATGATGACCAATTGACGATTTCCTTAGTAGCGATATTGTCATCTATAGGGATTTTCCAGGCTTTTGATACAATTGACCTTTGGTTTCAATCTCAGGTACAGTCAAAGTATACTGTCATTGCTAAAAATACGGCTTTTGTCATCACTGCTTTAGTTAAAGTAGCTTTGATCAGTTTTCATGCTCCATTAATTGCTTTTGCTTGGGCAGGATTAGGAGAGGTAAGTTTAGGAGCGATCGGTTTGATCATATCCTACAGAATTAGGGGTTATTCACCTTGGTTGTGGCCTTGGAGTTCACCACTTGCTAAGACCTTTCTCAAAGAAAGTTGGCCTTTGATATTTTCGGGTTTAACTATCATGATTTACATGAAAATTGACCAGATTATGTTAGGGCAAATGGTTGGTAATAAAGCTGTTGGTGTTTACTCGGCAGCGGCCCGTATTTCTGAGGTTTGGTATTTTATCCCTACAACTATAGTTGCTTCAGTTGCACCTGCAATTTATGCAGCAAAAAAAGAAGCAAGTGAAGCTACCTACTATCGGCAAATAGAGAAATTGTTCCGTCTCTTGTCTCTATCTTCTATTACTATCGCAGTACCCATGTCGTTTCTATCCACTACAATAATTACGATGCTATTTGGTAATAGCTATGCACCGGCAGGTCCAATCCTGGCTATTCATATTTGGTCTGCTTTGTTTATATTTATAGGGGTTGCGGCATCTCCTTGGTTTATTGCGGAGGGTTTAACTCAACTTAGTTTCCAAAAAAATTTATTTGGTGCGATGACTAACGTTTTGTTAAACTTGATTTTGATACCAATTTATGACGGAGTTGGTGCATCCATAGCTACTGTTATATCTTATGGAGTTTCAATACTTGCTAATGCTCTGGATGATAGAACTAGGAAAATATTTAATTTACAGATGAAATCACTTGTATTTTTTTGGCGTTTATAGTTGACAAACCAAAAAATTAAATTTTTTGAAAAAAGCCAGACTAAAAGTGAATTAAATTCTTATAAAGATTTTTAAAACTTCTGGTTTTATCTAAAAAAACAGTTTCAATTAAATTCATTGTAGATAGGAAATAAGAGTATTAGGAAATAAGAGTATTATGTCAAAGAAAATAGGAATTATTACGTATCACCACACCATAAATTATGGGGCGACATTACAGTCTTATGGGCTATATACTTTTCTAATTAACCTCGGGTATGAGGTGGAATTAATAGATTATATATCTGATGAGATCTCATGGGAGGATAGAAAATTTTTATACTTTTCTAAGTATAATTTTCTACATCCCTACATGATTATAAAAGGACTTAACAGAAGAACCAAAATGAACAATTTTCTCAATAAGAATCTTAAAAGAAGTCAAAAAAGGTTTTTCAATGAACATGAATTAAAAATATATAGCCACTCTTACGATATAATAATTTGCGGGAGTGACGAAATATGGAACATAGCTCACAGAAAATTTGACAAGTCATATTTTATAGACTTCTTGAATGATCAAAAGGTAAAGAAAATTAGTTATGCTGCGAGCTTTGGGTCTACCAATTGTATTGATAATTACAAAGCGGAAATAAGTATCTTACTTAAGAATTTTTCCTCTCTTTCTGTTCGAGATAATAATAGTTTGTCTTTAGTGGAACAATGTGGTATAGGTGCAAAAGTACAAAAAGTTTTAGATCCAACTTTTCTAATAAGTCATAAGGATTATAAAAATATTTCAAAAAAGCCAGATGTTAAAAATCCATACATTCTCATTTATGGACAATTAAGTAGTAAAGAAGTTGAATGTATCAAGTACATAGCAAAAAAAATAAAATTAGATATTGTTTCTATAGGAACTAAGCAGGATTCTTTAAGGATAATTACTAAATCAAATGTCTTTGATGTCTCTCCAGAATACTGGCTTGGTTTTTTTATTCACGCTGATTTAATTGTAACCAAATTTTATCATGGAGTAATATTTTCTATTATATTCAATAAGCCCTTTGTTTTCTTCGATAGTCCAGCAAAATCATTAAAAGTCAAGGATTTATTACGGACTCTAAAATTAGAAGATAGGATTGTAGATTGTCATGAATTTGAAACTGACATTGATAAAAATGACGAAAACTGGATATTAACTTCACCTTTATCAAAGCAAACGCAAAAAAATATTATAGAGGAACAAATAAAATCTTCTCAAGATTTTTTGTTTCGTTCTTTGCAATAGAACTGCTTAACTCAATCCCAGACTAAATTCATACCCACTAATGACTATGTTCTTGATCCATCAATCAGTTGAAAAAATAAAAAATTTTTACCGAATGGCTAAGTTTTTAATTAGTCTAATATTTAATTACTACTATGATTTTCAAAGATTTTTCAAATTCTCTGCCACCATTAGACCTTTTGAAACAAAAAATATGCTTCAAGGTCGAGTTATTGCTCATTATCATGTCATTGAGAAAGGTTTATCTTTAAAATATCCTAAACCTGCTTTTGGTAGCAAAACAGTCAAAAATTTGCTTGGGCTTCTCCAAAGATATCAAGCAAATTATGGTTTAGATGAGGTTAGTCAGGTATCACTTAACGTCTTATTTGCTTATTATGAATTTAATTTAAAAAAATATAAGATTGATAATCAGGAATTATATAATGAATTAATTTTTCTTAAAGAAAAGTTTGGATTTGGAGACTGTGTTTCTAACAATAATGAAGGAGGAGTAACCTTAATTAGCAAAAATGAGATTCAAAAATCTGCCAATATTAATTTTATAGATTTTGTTAACTCCAGATATAGCATTAGAAACTTTAGTCCAGATGAGATAGATATTGAATTAATTAAAAAGGCTGTTTCTATAGCCATCAAAACTCCTTCTGTTTGTAATCGCCAAACTTGGAAAGTTTATGTTTACAGTGATAATAACATTAAAACTGAGCTTTTAAGCCACCAAAATGGTAATCGCGGTTTTGGAGAATCGGCAAATAAATTATTAATTATTACTTCTGATTTAAATTATTTCACAGGCACAGCAGAAAGAAATCAATGCTTTATAGATGGTGGTTTATTTTCTATGTCACTTGTTTATGCTTTGCATTCACTGGGTTTGGGTACTTGCTGTTTAAACTGGTCTGTTTGTTATCAAAACGATAAATTACTCAGGAAAAATTCTGGTATTAAAGACTCAGAAACAGTTATTATGATGCTTGCTGTTGGCAATTTACCAGATGAATTATTCGTTGCGAACTCGGCTAGAAAAAAAGTTGAAGATGTTTTAGTATTTAATAATCAAAGGGAAAAATTTTATGAGACCGCTGCTAATTAGCTCTAGTGATATTAGTGGGGGTGCTGCCCGTGCTGCTTATCGTTTACACAGAGGTTTACAAAATATTGGTGTAGATTCCCAAATGCTTGTACAAAATAAGCAAAGTGATAATTACACAGTAATTTGCCCAGAAAGCAAAGTAAGTAAAGGTATTGGGAAATTAAAACATACTCTCGATGTTCTACCATTACAACTTTATCCCCAGCGCGATCGCTCTGCCTATTCCGTTCAATGGCTACCAGATAACTTAGCTGCACAAGTAGATCAAATCAATCCTGATGTGATTAATTTACAGTGGATTAATGGTGGCTATCTACAAATAGAGACTATTGCTAAATTCAAAAAACCCATAATTTGGACACTCCATGATATGTGGGCATTTACAGGAGGGTGTCACTACAACGGAGATTGTATGAATTACACAAACTCCTGTGGGGCTTGTCCTCAACTGCACAGCAATAAAGAAAAAGACTTATCACGCTGGATTTGGCAACGTAAAG
This sequence comes from Anabaena sp. CRKS33, assembly GCA_001672075.1. Taxonomy (GTDB): domain Bacteria; phylum Cyanobacteriota; class Cyanobacteriia; order Cyanobacteriales; family Nostocaceae; genus Dolichospermum. The sequence continues at coordinate 7,767 of LJOT01000127.1, read as the reverse complement.
CCAGGGCATGGCAAGACTTAAATTTAACTATAGTTACTCCTAGCCATTGGTTAGCTAAATGTGCAGCTTCTAGTTCCTTACTAAAAAATGTTAGAATTGAGGTTATTCCTAACGGACTGGATACGAAACAGTATAAACCAATTGAAAAATCCGTAGCACGGTCTATTCTAGGTTTACCTGAAGATAAGCAACTGATTCTATTTGGAGCTATGAGTGCAACGAGCGATCCCAGAAAAGGGTTTAATTTTCTACAATCAGCTTTACAAAATCTCAGTCAATCTGGATGGGGAGAGCAAGTAGAATTGGTTGTATTTGGATCTTCTCAACCTAAAAAACCTACTGAACTTGGTTTTAAATCACATTATTTAGGTAGATTAAATGATGATATTTCACTAGCATTACTTTATTCAGCAGCAGATGTCATGATAGTACCATCAGTACAGGAAGCTTTTGGGCAAACTGCATCTGAGTCATTAGCTTGTTGTACACCTGTTGTTACTTTTGATATAACTGGCTTAAAAGATATTGTTGATCATCAACAAAATGGTTATTTGGCTAAACCTTTTGATGTAGATGACTTAGCTAGAGGAATAGCTTGGGTATTGGAGGATGAGGAAAAATTACAGAAATTAGGCAGTAATGGTCGTGAAAAAGTTGAGCAGAACTTTACTTTAGAAATACAAGCTAAGAATTATCTGTCAGTATATAGCAGTTCCCGCTGTTATGAAGTACAATAACAACCAATTAGTAAACCAGTTTTTTAAATGTGTAGGATTCATTAAGTTGAGTGCAACTGAGATAACTGTATCAACCATTTCTGTTGTAGTTGGAGCAAAAGTAAGTAAGAAAGATTTGAGTTGTGACCACCATAACTCAATTGGATTAAAATCGGGAGAAGATGGAGATAAACAAATAACGGTTACACCTACAGATTCAATCATTGGGACAATTGATGCTAGTTTTTGTAGGTGCTCAGTCAATTCTTTTGAAAGGTGTAACTATAGGAAAAAATTCATTGATAGGGGCTGGTTCTGTTCTCACTAAAGATGTACCTTGTTTGTAATGAAATTTGTGCTGGTAATCCAGCAAAATTTCTTAAAAAATTAAGAGAGAAAGAATAGTTTAATTACTTTTATAATTTTATAAGGAAATTACATTAAAAATGTCTAAGATAGTATCTATAATTACACCATGCCTTAATTCAGAAAAGACAATCGAACGGACAATTGTATCTGTTTTGAATCAAAGCTATCAGAATATTCAATATATTGTCATTGATGGTCAATCATCGGACAAAACCTTAGAGATCCTAAAGCACTATCAGGAAAATGACTCTAGACTTTTAGTAATTTCTGAGAAAGATAACTCTATGACTGAAGCGTTAAATCGTGGGTTACGCTTGGCTAAAGGTAATATAATCGCCTCCATAAATGCAGATGATTGGTATGAACCCAATGCTATTGTACAAGTAGTAAAACTATACCAAGCCCAGCCCTTTGATTGTCTTATAGGAAATACTCAGTTCGTTTCAGAATTAGGTCAGCCACTGTATATCACAAAACCTTGGCTTGCATCCTGGTTACCTGCTTGGTATATAATGGGATGTCTTACTCCTGAATCTTCTGTGTTTTACAGTGCAGAATGTGTAAAAAATATTGGACATTTTAATGAAAATCTTAAATACACCCAAGACCTTGAATATTATCTCAGAATTTTAAAGAAGAATAACATATCTTACACCAATAGACTGCTTTCCAACTTTAGTGTCAGCCCCAATCAATACTCAGCCCGATTACATGATCAAATGGAATTGGAAGTACTCAGCTATATTGAGTATAAAAGCTTAAGAAAAATTTTTGTTGGAACAAGCTTAGGTTCTTTGCTTAGAATTTTTTTAGGCATTAGAGTCTACACATTAAAACAGTTGGTGAGTCATTTATCTTATTTCATAAATAAAAAACTAATTTTAAAATAGGAAATTAATAAAATGTTGGTAGAATTGCAATACTGTTCAGAGAAGGAAATGTAGGTTGGGTTTAACGATAGTTAAACCCAACATGATCAATAATTTTATTGAGTTTCCATCCTTAACCCAGTTTACTATATAATGACTTTTTAGTCGTCAACTAGCAGTATTGGGTAGAATTGAAGCAATTAAAAATATACGTCATTCAGCATGAATTTTAAAGTATCCTCATAACAATCCTGTAAAGTAATGCATAAAAAATTTTTTCTAAACAAAAAGATAATACAAATATACATTTTGTTAATGCCATTTATTAGTGCTTTTGCACTAAGCCCTTGGCTACCCTTGCCACTAGTTTTTATGATGTTCATATCAATATATGTAGTGTTTTCATACCAGTTAAAAATTCTTACTGAAGACTGGGAAATTTTTTTATTAATTATTTTAGGCATTCTGGCATTTATATTTTCATCATCCTATTTTGGCAATAAAAATATTAACCATACTGCTGCTATATTAAATTCAGTTTTTTTCTTTTATATTGTGCCTAGAAGCTTATTGATTAAATTTAAATCTATAAGCTTACTTGGCAGTATTATAGCAATTTCTCTAGCAATTGTATCTGCTTTTGTGATATTTGAGTATATAGGTAGTAATTACCTTGGTATCAATTTCTTGAATCTAATTCCCTACACTCGAAGTGATTTAGGTGATGCTTTAGTTGTTGGAACATATATTAGGCCACGAGGTTTCGCAGAGGAGGCAGGACACATGGCATTATTTTATGAAATGTCGCTGCCGTTATCATTTTTATATTTCAAAAATAAGCGTTTTATCCTCCAGCTTTGCTACTATATACCTGTATGTACAAGTTTCATTCTTTTGTTCAGTTCTGCTGCATTTATTGCTATAAACGTGGCATTGATGACATTTTTATGGCTGACTAGCAGTTCAAAAAAATCCTTTGTTTTGTTAGCAGCTATGATATTTATATTTGTCTTTGTTATGATTTCTGATGTAACTAAGCCTTTTGTCGAAGGAACATTAGGTGTGCGCCTGGCTGCAGTCTTAAATCCATCTGAACAATATAATTCTTCAGCATCAGACCGATTTGAGCGATATCAGAATACCTGGGCTATTTTTACGTCTGTCCCATTAGGGATTGGTTGGGGGATGTCTTCTCAGCTTGCATTTGACAGTGAACAATTTGCAGGTGTAACTTTTCAAAAAGCTGGATTTGTCAGTCTTTATGCTGAAATATTGATTGCTTGTGGATTGCCAGGCTTAATATTATTTATAAATTTTCTTGCCAAGAAAATTATTCGATTAGCTAGATCATCTAGTTTTGAATCTCAAATGGTTTTTTTGTCTACTTTCTCTTTGTCTTTGCATTACATTTTCATTTCTAATTACTGGTTTCCGATGCTATGGTTTTCTTTAGCTTTAGCAGCTACCGTAATTAAGGCGGAGAATTAATAACAAGCTTAAATTGATAAAACCTTCAGGATATGCATTTAAAAACTTTGAAAATTTCCGAATCAGATGCCTACTAACTTGGTATTTTGTTTAAAAGTTTAGTATAACAAGTACCTAAGACCCAATTTTTTTAAATTTTTAGTATATGAAGATTCTGCACGTTATTAACTCGTTTGAAGGTGGTGGCGCAGAGAAGTTAATGCTTCAGCTACACGAATTATCTCTGAATCAGGGAATTGATAGCCATGCTGTCAGCATAATGCGCTCTTCTGCTGGGGGGTTACCAAATACTCATTCTCTTAATTTCAATCATCCTTACCAATTATCAGCACCATTTAAACTCTATTCATTTTTAGCTCAACCACAGTGGGAAAATTTAGATATTATTCATGTGCATTTATTTCCTGCACAACTTTACGTGCCTATAATAAGTAGCATATTAAACCTAAAAGCCTACTTGGTAACCACTGAACATAGCACCAGCAATGCCAGACGACTTATTTGGTATGGAAGATTGATTGATAAATTTTTGTATAATTACTACAGAAAAATAATAGCTATTAGTTTGGGTGTATCTGAATCTCTACTTCAATCACAACCCCAATTGAGTGAAAAAATAGTTGTTATATATAACGGTGTTGACATTAAAAGATACTCGCCATTACCTATTTTTTGTCCTACAGAAAAAACTCCTGTTATTTTATCTGTAGGAAGATTAGTCGGTGTAAAAAACTATGAAACTGCTATCCGAGCATTAAGTAAAATTTATACTCATGATTTTGAATATTGGATTGCTGGTTCCGGGGTTTTAGAACCACATTTAAAGAAACTTGTTCATGAGCTTAATCTCGAATATAAGGTTAAATTTCTTGGTTTCCGCAAAGATATTCCCGAATTACTCAACCAGTCTGATATTTTTTTAATGACATCTTATTGGGAAGGATTTGGTCTAGCTGTAGTAGAGGCAATGGCAGCCTCTTTGCCAGTGGTTGTTAGTAATGTTTCTGGCTTAAGAGAGGTAGTTTCAGAAGATTTTACAGAAATACCTAAGACAGGGTTTTTGATAGATCCTAAATCTGAAGACGATGTTGCTGTGTGCTTAAATAAATTGTTTGCAGACCCAAGACTCCGAATGGAAATGGGCAGAAATGCTCAGGTTAGATCTTTAAAATTTGATATTCAGAAGACATTTGATCAACACCGTCAGTTATACCAATCGTTATTAGAAAATAAGCAATAACACAGCAAAACATAAGTTATCACAGCACCTCCCGCTCTTATGAGCTACATGAGCAGAAATTAACAAACTTCGGTTTTTTGTTGATGTGTGACAGTTGAGATAGATAATTTTTTGCTGGAATATGTCCATGTTTATATCTATTGACTTAATTTTCTGTAATACAATTAATCTGCATATCAGCTTATGATCAAAGTTCTACACATAATTACACAGCTTGTTTTGGGCGGCGCACAAGATAATACACTTGTTAACGTGGTCAAACATGACCGTTCAAAATATCAGGTTCATTTAGCCTCTAACCCAAATGGCTTTTGGCTAGAGCGTAGCAAAAAAGTAGCTGATGTTTTTCATCCACTTCCTCATCTGGTAAATCCTATTTCACCTCTTGAAGATATTATTGCCTTAATAGAAATTGTTAAATTACTACGTCGAGAAAAATTTGATATTATCCACACCCATAGTTCCAAAGCTGGAATTTTAGGGCGTTGGGCAGGAAGAATTGCCGGGATTCCAGTTATAGTCCATACTGTTCATGGTTTTGCCTTCCATGATTTCATGCCTTTTTGGAAAAAGCAACTCTATATATTCCTAGAGCGAATTAGTCGCTCTTGTGCTGATTTTTATATAACTGTGAGTGAACTGAATCGAAAAGAAGCAGTTCAACTTAAACTTTTCAATTTTGACAATTCAATAACTATTTACAGTGGAATTGATTTAACTAAACTTGATCGGGACGCTGATATAAATTTAGTTAAAAGTCAAATAGGAATACCAGAGAAATGGCAAACAATTGTCTCTGTTGGGCGTTTAGATCGGCAAAAATCCCCTGGTTTTTTGATTGACGCATTTGCTCAAGTGCTTCAGCACCATCCTGACACTCTTCTCTTATTGGTTGGAGATGGTGAACTACGTCAAGAACTTGAAGCTCAGGTAAGCAGGTTAGATATTAATAACAAAGTCCGCTTTCTTGGTTCGAGAGAAGACGTACCAGAAATTCTCAAAATTACTGATATCTTTGCCCTCTCTTCCCTATGGGAAGGACTGGGTAGAGCCATGACTGAAGCTATGCTAGTTGGTAAACCAGTGGTTGTACCAGCAATATACGGCATTCCAGAAATTGTTCATCATCATGAAACTGGACTGCTCTTTGAGGCTAAAAATGTGGCACAATTGGCAGACAACTTAGTTTATCTACTTGACCATCCTGATGAGCGCGATCGCTTAGGGCAAAACGCTAAAAATCTGACGAGGTATCTCTTCGATGGAGATAATATGGTTAGGCAGATAGAAGCAGTTTATGAAAAATTGCTGGATGCCAAAATAAATTAAAGTGTATTTTTTAACATGAATATTACATCAATCAACCAATTTACAACCAATTTATAAGTTGTTACGACTAAATAAATTATGCAGAAAATTATCGTGACTGGTGCTGGTGGATTTATTGGCTCTAACTTGGTAGAGTCCTTGCTGAAACAAGGGAAAGAAGTCATTGGTGTTGATGAATTTAATGATTACTACAATCCTGAACTCAAACGGCAAAATATTGCCAATTTCCAGAACCATCCTGCATTTGAATTAGTTGAGGGAGATATTCAGGTTTTAGACTGGCATACTCTCCTTAAAGATGTGGATGTAATTTACCATCAAGCTGCCCAAGCAGGGGTACGCGCTAGTTGGGGTCAAGGTTTTCGTTCCTACACTGAACGCAATATTAATGCCACTCAAGTTTTATTAGAAGCAGCAAAAGATAGTAAATACCTGAAAAGATTAGTATTTGCCTCTACTTCCAGCGTGTATGGTGATGCGGAAACTTTGCCCACCCATGAAGAAATTTGTCCCCAGCCAGTTTCACCTTATGGTATCACTAAACTCGCCGCAGAGAGGTTGTGTGGACTATATTATAAAAATTTTGGTGTACCTTATGTAGCACTTCGTTACTTTACAGTTTACGGTCCTAGACAACGGCCAGATATGGCATTTCATAAATTTTTCAAATCAGTTATTGAAGATCAACCAATTCCAGTTTACGGTGATGGACAACAAACCCGTGATTTTACGTTTATCAGTGATGCTGTAGCAGCTAATTTAGCTGCTGCTACTGTACCTGAAGCTATTGGAGAAATTTTTAATATTGGCGGTGGCAGCAGGGTAGTTTTGACAGAAGTTTTAGATACTATGGAAGAAATTGTTGGTAAACCAATTAAAAGAAACCATATTGAAAAAGCTATGGGAGATGCACGTCATACTGCTGCTGATGTATCTAAAGCCCAAAGAATTTTGGGTTATCAGCCCCAAGTTTCTCTTAAAGAAGGCTTATTTCAAGAATGGGAGTTTATTAAGTCTTTATATACCTAAATATAAAGAAGACGAGAATTGAAATAAATCACAAGCTACTGTATCTGTAGCTCTGCTATCAAACCGCAATTGGTGATTAGGAACACCGAACTGTTGAAAAATGGGACGATTATAATTTGGGTGAGAGTCACAATCAGAAACCCAAATATCTAAATCTTTGTGAGCTTGCCAAAACTGGGCGGCAAATTCCATTCTTTTATAATCACCCCCCAACACAAAAATTACCTGGCGTACAGTAGTTTTGTGAAAAGCGATAGCGAAGCGCTGCTGCAAGCAGTTCGCGTCTGTGCTGCTGCAAGGAGTTCTCTAAAACCAGCCTAATCTATACTTGCTGATAATAGTCATATAATATTAATCATGGCGATCGCTCTAACAACCTAATTTAGAGATATAGTCAACACTGCTTAACTTAATCACTTACGATATTCTTGACATTAGGCTAATCTTAAACCCTAAAATTATAAGAGAAAACTATTGTATTTGAAGTAACCGAAATACCGTTGTTGCTTGAGTGAGATACAAAAACCACATCTGTTGCCAACCCTCAATATAACCCCTATCAGCAGTGCTTATGCGAGATGCTTGCAAGCAGTACCTTGCCATCGCTCATGTAGTAAAATGTAAATAAGCATGAAGACCGATAAGCTATTTTACCGCATATTCCTCAATCAACCAGGTCTTCTCGCCGAACTCCTCCCCGGCATCCCCCCAGATTGTCAATTCGATT
>LJOT01000725.1 GCA_001672075.1 Anabaena sp. CRKS33 | reverse complement strand
GAACAGGGAACAGGGAACAGGGAACAGGGAACAGGGAACAGGGAACAGGGAAGAGGTTTTGGGCAACTTTACTTTTCGTTACTTATGTCGTTTTTTTTCCGTTCACCTACTTAGTTGTTAGTTGTCAGTTGTCAGTTGTCATAAAACTAACAACCGACTCATGGCTAACTTAAAAGAATACGTCAATTTGCGATCGCCCGGTAGTTTTTAGCCAGTTTTGAGCTTCAATGTAATTATTGGGGGCCATGCGAATTGCTCGAATCCAATAATCAGCAGCTTGATCAAACAATGCCTCACCACCGTCATGATCCCCGCTTTCCTTAGCTCTTTCACCTTGAAAATGATAAATGACGGCGATATTATTTAAAGCTTGGGGTAATTGTGGATTTAACTCAATAGCCTGATGATAAAACTCTAAAGCCTTGTTATGATCACCGTTACTGGCATAAATCAAACCCATATTATAAAGAATATAACCGCGATCATTGGGGTCTTCTTCCATTTCCAAGGCTTCTGTATAATAGTCTAGTGCTTCAGCATACTCACCTTCTGCTTGTGCAGACATTCCATCTCGGTAATAAACAAATGCCTCTTTAGCTTTTTTGTTGGTTGGCAATATCTTGAGAATGATATCTGCCATAACGGTAAAGGATTTGTCAACAAAGTTATCGTTTTTCTGTGTTCTTGGCATAT
>LJOT01000724.1 GCA_001672075.1 Anabaena sp. CRKS33 | reverse complement strand
GATGAATATAAGTAGGTTGGGTTGAGGAACGAAACCCAACACTTCTTGATAACTTCTTTAAATTAGTTGGGTTTCACTTCGTTCTACCCAACCTACAATTTTTGAGAATCTGGTGCTTGAATGCGATAAGATTCACCTGGATTGATTACATGATCATTAGTTAAATAAGTAGGTTGGGTTGAGGAACGAAACCCAACACTTCTTGACAACTTCCTTAAATTAGTTGGGTTTCACTTTGTTCTACCCAACCTACAATTTTTGAGAATCTTCTTTATTTCATCTTCTTCGCTGGTGGTGTATTCAGGAATTGGCGAATATCAATGTAAAATTTCTTTTCTGGACTTTGCTGGATAATAGAGCCTGAGTCTGCCGTAACACTACCAAACCAGAGTTTATTTAACCGTTTGAGAACATCCTTAGACTTGTCCTGAGGTCGCAATGTAAATAATACAGTATCACAACCACCATCTATTGAACTGACAGAACAAATTACTTTATTACCGTTTTGAAAAGCATTGGTAACGTAATTAAGACTGCCGTTATTAAAAGCTGTTTGGAAGTTCTGAGAAACTATTTTACAACGTTGTTGTGGTGTAACTCCTCCTAAAACAGATGTCCAAGTCACCATTGCTTTTTGGAAATTTGGTGTCCAAAGAAAAGTAGTAGGAACAGACTTTCCATTTTCGGAGTAAC
>LJOT01000723.1 GCA_001672075.1 Anabaena sp. CRKS33 | reverse complement strand
TTTTTGCTTCCGGTATTCCTTCACCGCGCTACGCAGACCGGCCTGCGTAGTCGCCTTCTCGTCCAGTGCCAGAGCCTGCGCCTGGTCAAGGGTGTTTTGACACAGGATGCGGTGGCACACCACCGGGGCACCCTGACCCTGCCTCCGCAATCTGGCGTTGAACTGGTCGTATAGGTCAAGACTCCAGTTCAGCCCGAACCACACCAACATGCGGCCCTTGTGCTGCAGCCCGTCGATCCCGTGGCCCATGCTGGCCGGGTGGCCGATCATCAGGGGACAGTCGCCGCTCTTCCACCGCTCCATAGCGTCGTTCAGTTCGCGCTCGGTCTTACACTCGGTCAGGTTGATCGGCCGCAGCGCCTTGAACCGCTCCATGATCCGCTCAGCATCTGATCGGTAGGCGTAGGCGCACAGCACGGGCGAGCCTTGAGCCTCGTCCAGTATCTCGTCCAGGGCCTCCAGTTTCAACTCATGCACCGGCTCCCACAGTGGCATTCCGGCGATAGGGTACACCGCGCCGTTGCTGAACTGCAAGCACTTGTTGGTCAGCGCGGCGCTGTTGAAGACCTCGATCTCCTTGCCGCTGTCGAGCACGGTGAAAAACTCACGCTCCATCTGCTCGTACTTCGCCCGCAACTCGGGTGGCATCTCTACCTCGATGTTGTTGACGATCAGATCGGGCAGCGGGTTGTAG
>LJOT01000722.1 GCA_001672075.1 Anabaena sp. CRKS33 | reverse complement strand
CGGAATTATTGTAGACTTTCAGAAACTTTTCGATTGCCTCCACAAGTTCTTTCACGCTTTTGAAGCTGGCTGCCTTGAGAGCGGCGCGACTCAGGATACTGAACCAGACTTCGATTTGATTGAGCCATGAGGCATGGGTTGGCGTGAAATGGAAGCAGACATTGGGATGCTTTTTCACCCATGGGTGATTGGGCTTGAGTTTATGGACACTGAGGTTGTCGAGGATGATGTGAATCTCCTTTCCCGAGTGGCAGGCCGTAACAGAGTCCAGAAACCGCAGGAATTCCTCGCGCCGTTTTCGAGGAAAGCACCGCGCTTCAACCTGACCAGTGGCCACATTCAACGCCGCAAAAAGATTGGTTGTTCCATGCCGCTTGTATTCGTGGGCGAATCCAGTCATGGAACGGCCATCGGGCATCTTCAGCCATCCTTGCTCCCTTTCTAAAGCTTGGACGCAGGGTTTTTCATCCACGGAAAGAACAACGGCGTTGGCTGGCGCGCCAAGGTAGAGTGCGATGATGTCCGCGCTCTTGGCATCAAACTCCGGATCAGTTGAAATGCACCACGAGCGTCGACGCTGCAGGCTGATGCCCAGGGCGCGCAACTCCTTCCAGATACGAACAGGCGCAATGCCCAGAGCTTCTCCAAGAGTGCGCCCATTCCACTTGGTATAGCCGCTTGGAGGCTCGGTATCG
>LJOT01000721.1 GCA_001672075.1 Anabaena sp. CRKS33 | reverse complement strand
CCCTGCACCCAGGCATCGAACGAGTCTCCGGTGAACTCGGCCAGCGTGTACCGCAGCGCCGGGATCACGTACCCGCGCACCATGCTGATAGCCCGCTCCAACGTGGACCGGCTGACGATGCTGCTGAAGGGGGCCTCGATGACGTGGAACAGCAGCGCGATGCGGGCAGCCGTGCCCTCCAACTTCCCGTAGGCCGTCAGAAACGCGGGGTCGGCCTCCAGCACCACCTCGTCGCGCTTCGACTGCTCGAACCACAGTTGGAACTCGCGGAACAGAGTGTAGGCATCCGGGGCCAACGTGTAGGTCTGCGCAGGGAGCGAGTACACCAGGCGGACCAGTTGATCCCATGCGGCCGAGTGCGCCGGTGGGCCGGGCTCACCGCGCCGGGTCTTGCGCGTGTCCAGGATGCCCGGGATGAACCGCTGCAGCAAGCCGTCGGTGGCCAGCGCCTCAACCGTGGCCCGGTACACCATCGGTTGGATGTTGCCATAGACCGATACCGCGAAGCATTCGGCCAGGATCGCGCCTCCGCCCACCCTGTCGTACTCGTACCGCTTGGCCTCGTATGCCTGCACCCAGGTTGATCGGTCCTCGCCGCTCTGACGGTCGCTCATCTTCTTTGTCCAGGCGGCCATCTCGTCCAGGTAGCACAGCAGGCCGCGCGGACGCTCTGCCGCATAGCGCACCAGTTTCTG
>LJOT01000720.1 GCA_001672075.1 Anabaena sp. CRKS33 | reverse complement strand
GGCTATGCCATTGATAGCGTCAGTTTCCATTGCTGAACCTGTTTTTACCCACAGGTTAAGATTAACTGCGTCTACTGGCATTTGTTCGGCAATAATAGTTAAACCATTAGGTAAATGGTGCAAGGTGGGTGCATGAAGACGGGGAAGTTTTGCCAAAGTTGATGTCATTGCTTATGGTGGTTTCAGCTATGTTACTTCTTCTATACTACAACTTTCTTGATGGTGTAAACCTTCTCATCTATCAACTGTTAGTATTTAGTAGAATATTTTTCTGGTAATATAAAGCACTATAATTTGATTGCAAATCATATTAATTATTCATATTTATTCAATTATAATAAATCATCAATACGAGCAAATTTAGCATAACTAGGACTTCGTTTACCAACTTCTTTAATCATTTCTATTGCTTCGGAAATATGTAATGTGTGAGCAAGATAAGGAAGAATATAGAAAAGAGCAAAAGCAGTATATTCCTTATCAAATTTACAAGATTGTATTAGGCATTCTATGGCATCTTGATTGCCAGTTTTTGCACATGTAAACACGAAGAATAATTTTTTAAAATTTCCACTTCGATGTTGTATTAAATCATTTCTATCCCACATTCCGCACTTCAAAAAGTAGTATACAAAAACTACATTTACGACTAATTAAAAGCTATAGTTTTTAAAAATCAAGTAGCCACCAATAAATA
>LJOT01000719.1 GCA_001672075.1 Anabaena sp. CRKS33 | reverse complement strand
AAGTTTACTAAAGTAAACTAACTAAATTTAGGCAAAAAATTTTCTAGTTCTTTTAGTCATCTTGAGATGACTTTTGCTATGAGACTGGGAATTTATTCCTAGGCGGTTGGGTGGTTCTGATCAAATTGATTTGATTGGACATGGTTCCATGTTAGCAAAAAGGGACGGGGCGGAAAAAAACGTTCCAAGTTTAATTCCGTAACTCGTGCGAGGTACAAGGCGACGCAAAGGACGGAAGGCGATATATCATCACTATCAGGATGTCCAGGATTTGGGGAAACAGGGATTAAAAAAATAGATTTGAAACATAATGAATGAATTAACGCCAATCATTAAATTAGGTAATCCGATATTACGACAAAAAGCGGCTGCGGTTGAGAATGTTCAAGATGAGAAAATTCAAAACCTGATTGATGAATTAATTACCTCAGTTTCTCAAGCTAATGGGGTGGGAATTGCAGCACCACAAATAGGAGCAACAACCCGTTTATTTATCGTCGCTTCCCGTCCTAATGCTAGATATCCCCACGCACCAGAAATGCAGCCGACCGCAATGATTAACCCGCGAATTATTGCTCATTCTTCGGAAGTAGTCAAAGGTTGGGAAGGTTGTTTAAGTGTTCCGGGAATTAGGGGTTTAGTTCCTAGATATCAAACAATTGAAGTTGAGTATACAGACCGTTATGGTAATTTCCAA
>LJOT01000410.1 GCA_001672075.1 Anabaena sp. CRKS33 | reverse complement strand
CTACTTTCTTTAGCAATAGCTGGAATTTCTACCGCTAAACTTTACGCTGGTAGTTGGAGTGATTGGATTAGTTATTAATCAATAGACATCTCTGAAATAGATACAAAAAAACGGTAGAACGGTAAATTGAAAATATGCTGCGGCTTTACTTAACATCAAAAATATTATCCATTTTCGATATTCTCAAGTACAAATATTAATGATAAAAATCTTGTGGTGCGGGTATCTTGCCTGCTAAAATTATCCCCCATCATTTGATGAAATCCACTTTAATTAGAAACAAATCAGATTACTAATCTAAAAAATCAATTTTAAATGTTTCAGTCCCCTTATGGGCATTACTTAGTTAGAAACTATTACCTGCCACGGGCTGCCATCCTCATTTCTAAGGTTTCAGTCCCCTTACGGGGATTACTTAGTTAGAAACTTAGCGACCCCGGCGTGGGTATTGGGGCGCTCGGTAATAAAGAAGTTTCAGTCCCCTTACGGGGATTACTTAGTTACAAACCAAAGTGTTTTGAGAGTCAAGGTGAGTGCGATCGCGTTTCAGTCCCCTTACGGGGATTACTTAGTTAGAAACGAAATCTCACCCCACAAAATCATAATGCTATTGTTTCGTTAGGTTTCAGTCCCCTTACGGGGATTACTTAGTTAGAAACGAAAAAACTAAGCTTATGTGTGAAGTATTCGGATACAAGTTTCAGTCCCCTTACGGGGATTACTTAGTTAGAAACGAGGGTAAGTTAGTACCACAGTCATCTCAGTACGTGTTTCAGTCCCCTTACGGGGATTACTTAGTTAGAAACATTTCATGTAAATCTCACAAAATCAGCTGTTAAAGTTTCAGTCCCCTTACGGGGATTACTTAGTTAGAAACCTTTTTATTAAATCATTTTCATTTCCTTGTAAAATTTGTTTCAGTCCCCTTACGGGGATTACTTAGTTAGAAACAGCAGATAAACTTACCAAATATCCCCATAGAGACGGTTTCAGTCCCCTTACGGGGATTACTTAGTTAGAAACGGAATTAATGACAGCAATAGGTAGCTATAAATCTTGTTTCAGTCCCCTTACGGGGATTACTTAGTTAGAAACCATGGTGAGGGGTTAAAAACTTTGGGAACACTAGAATATGTTTCAGTCCCCTTACGGGGATTACTTAGTTAGAAACAATTTTTACCCCATGAACAAAGATTTAGAAGCTGAATGTTTCAGTCCCCTTACGGGGATTACTTAGTTAGAAACTCTAAAACCTATTGACAATAAATAATAGATAGACTAGTTTCAGTCCCCTTACGGGGATTACTTAGTTAGAAACAGGGTAGAAAGTGGTTGTTAGCTTTAGACAGAGAGTTTCAGTCCCCTTACGGGGATTACTTAGTTAGAAACTGTGGCGATACCAGTGCGGCGAGGGGTCCGATATTCCGTTTCAGTCCCCTTACGGGGATTACTTAGTTAGAAACAAAAATGCACTGCTTACTATTCCCATTAAGCCATGTTTCAGTCCCCTTACGGGGATTACTTAGTTAGAAACTAATGAGGGAAAATTGGACGGGAAGGAATTGGACGTGTTTCAGTCCCCTTACGGGGATTACTTAGTTAGAAACCTATTAGTGTCATTATGAGTTATTCCCAATAAGTAGGTTTCAGTCCCCTTACGGGGATTACTTAGTTAGAAACAGTAGCGTTTTTTGATCAGATGTCGGGTAAAAAATGTGTTTCAGTCCCCTTACGGGGATTACTTAGTTAGAAACTCCTCCTCAAGGAAGATATCAGCTTGTAGCAATGTGTTTCAGTCCCCTTACGGGGATTACTTAGTTAGAAACAGGTGTTAGAGTTACTAAATATTGGGAATATTTTGGGTTTCAGTCCCCTTACGGGGATTACTTAGTTAGAAACTTGAAAACCGTCGTGATTGACCTGTGTAACTTGATTGTTTCAGTCCCCTTACGGGGATTACTTAGTTAGAAACAAGAAAGTCCTGAAAACTAAGATTTTAAGAGATAGACGTTTCAGTCCCCTTACGGGGATTACTTAGTTAGAAACTAGGGAGTGCCTTGTCTGTTCCCCATATAGGGTAGTGTTTCAGTCCCCTTACGGGGATTACTTAGTTAGAAACCCTCCCCGATATCGCCATACTCTAATTGTTGTTTCATTTGTTTCAGTCCCCTTACGGGGATTACTTAGTTAGAAACCTTAAGACTTTTATCAACGGGTTGTAGTCTGTAAAAACAGTGTTTCAGTCCCCTTACGGGGATTACTTAGTTAGAAACAGTGATTGTAATCGGGAAAAAAACGACTACAAAAGGTTTCAGTCCCCTTACGGGGATTACTTAGTTAGAAACATTCATCTGTTTTTAAATTTCCAGATAAAATTACATGTTTCAGTCCCCTTACGGGGATTACTTAGTTAGAAACCACTAACATCATAATAAGCATTGTAATATGATGTTAGTGTTTCAGTCCCCTTACGGGGATTACTTAGTTAGAAACCCGCGCCATCTGAAACATAAGCTGGAGGCGGAATCCAGAGACGATTTTGGCAGACCTCTGAAAAAACCTGATTTCAGGCTTCGGAAGAACTGCCAACTG
>LJOT01000718.1 GCA_001672075.1 Anabaena sp. CRKS33 | reverse complement strand
TCAGTTTTAGTTCCAGGTTTTCAAGTTCAAGGATTTATTGCTTTTATTATCGGTCCTGTAATTCTGTCTTTAGCTAATACATTTCTCAGCAAATACTTCACAGAAAAAGGTTTTCAGTTACAAGATAGTCAATAGGTAAACCCAATTTCAAAAATAGGAAATATCCATGAATATATTTCGTATACTTCTCGGTTTATTTTTACCCCCTTTGGGGGTTTTCCTCACAGTTGGATTTGGTCCAACTTTGTTAATTAATATTTTGCTTACCCTCCTGGGTTGGCTTCCTGGTAGCATTCATGCGGTTTGGGTAATTGTCAAGCATGAAGAAAACATTAACAGAGAGGAAGGTACTTATTAATTTTGTAGGGTGCGTTATCAACGCACCTTTACAGCAGTTTCCGATATTATGAGGTACAGATATTAATGATAAAAATTGCAAGTCTCTAATAGAATAGGTTAAGAGGTTATAAATAGGTTATAAATAAAAATAATGAGTAAATTAAAAATTATCAAAATTAATTTACTCATTTATATAGAAATTTTGAAAAAACCAAATTGCGGATATTAAGCCCGAATATCTTTATCTTTAAATAAATCGGCCGTTGCTAATAGTAACTCCCGCAAAGTTTGTTTTAATTGACGTTCTTGTTTAGCTATTGCTGAACCTGCGTCTGCTAACTTCTGTTCTAAAAGTGAG
>LJOT01000717.1 GCA_001672075.1 Anabaena sp. CRKS33 | reverse complement strand
TGGACTGTTACATTAGACATCTTCTGAAAAAGATTGTAGAGACGTTCCATGGAACGTCTCTACCAGGGTTCTAGGAAACGCACATTTAATTTTCACCCCCATCTAAGTAAGTGAACAGAAAAAAACCGACATAAGTAACGAAAAGTAAAGTTGCCCAAAACCTGTTCCCTGTTCCCTGTTCCCTGTTGCCTGTTCCCTGTTCCCTAGTTTGGAATGGTCGAATCGCCATGTTAGGATTTATTGGGTTGATGATCGAATTAGTTACAGGTAAGGGCTTACTGCACGTGATCGGACTGTTACATTAGACATCTTCTGAAAAAGATTGTAGAGACGTTCCATGGAACGTCTCTACCAGGGTTCTAGGAAACGCACATTTAATTTTCACCCCTATCTAAGTAAGTGAACAGAAAAAAACCGACATAAGTAACGAAAAGTAAAGTTGCCCAAAACCTGTTCCCTGTTCCCTGTTCCCTGTTCCCTGTTCCCTGTTCCCTGTTCCCTGTTCCCTGTTCCCTAGTTTGGAATGGTCGTATCGCCATGTTAGGATTTATTGGGTTGATAATCGAGTTAGTCACAGGTAAGGGCTTACTGCACGTGATTGGACTGTTACATTAGACATCTTCTGAAAAAGATTGTAGAGACGTTCCATGGAACGTCTCTACCAGGGTTCTAGGAAACGCACATTTAATTTTCACCCC
>LJOT01000716.1 GCA_001672075.1 Anabaena sp. CRKS33 | reverse complement strand
TCTTGACGAACAATGACAGTTTCCTTTTGTCCGGTTTGGGGATTAGTTTTTGTCTCTGTGACATTATGGACGTACTCAAGTTTAAAGTCTTCTGTCAGGTATAAAGCTGGTTGACCATTTTCTACTTTTAAGTAAGTTTTCTTACCAGCTTTGATTTCTTCGTCAGTTAGTCTGGCCATTTGTAGCTTTTCTGTAGCAAAGCTTGGGGGGTTGTTGTTGAGCAAAAATAGAGTATATTCACCATTGGCATCGTTATATGTGCCTTGTTGTACTTGATACTGTCCATCATTTAACTTGGTGGGGGTAGCAGTTTTGCTAACACTCGAATTTGGGGAATTAGCTTGGTTTTCACCTCCACAGGACACAGTGGTTAAGCACAAAGTTAAGGCTAAACAAACAACTGTAAATTTACGCAGCATAGTCATAATCATGGTATTCATGTTTTGTGCGGATACTAATTACAGGTTAACAAATATAAGACTTAAGGATGAATTATTCTTTTGTAGGGGTAATTCATCAATTATCCCCACTTTCCTGATCTTTTCCCTAAGTCCTGAAATAATTTACAATGGGAGCAATTCGGGGTAATATTCCAATATCTGATCACTAGAAAGATCATCTCCTAACTGAGCGGGTGAAAAATGCACCTGGATAGCGCGGAGTTTATGTTTGTAGTGTAAATTAATCAAAGCCTTTAA
>LJOT01000715.1 GCA_001672075.1 Anabaena sp. CRKS33 | reverse complement strand
TAATACTTTGATAGGTAATATCAATCCCTATCCATTGACGATTTAGTTTTTGTGACACTGCTACTGTTGTTCCACAACCACAGTAAGCATCTAATATTAGATCACCTTCGTTACTACTAGCTTGGATAATTCTTTCTAATAATGCTTCTGGTTTTTGTGTGGGATATCCTAATAGTTCTTTATGCCAAGAACGCAAAGCTTCTATATCATTCCAAGCATCTTGTACAGGTAATCCTTCACTTTCATCTAAATATCGTTTGATTCTAGCAACACGATTTTTAGTATAATAAATTTTACCTTCCGCATCAAGTTTTTCCATTGTGGTTTTTGGACATCTCCACAGTTTTGTAACTCCATTCCATTCATATTGATAACCACCACCAGCTAAACCAGCAGCGCCCAAATCACCAGACATCCATTTTCTACCGTCATCATCTTGATATTTATAGTATTTATCAATATAGTTCTGCTCGTATTTTTGATATACCTGATTCCAGGTAACTTTTAAACTTTTGGTATAGTAAAAAATCACATCATGAACACTGCCATATTTACCAGAATCACTATGACCTGATGTACGTTTCCAGGTAATTTCATTTTTAAAATCCCCACCTTGAGAACAAAAAATAGCATCTATAATGATCTTTAAATAATGAGAAGCGGTGGGATCACAATGTAAATAAAAACTACCTGTTGGTTT
>LJOT01000714.1 GCA_001672075.1 Anabaena sp. CRKS33 | reverse complement strand
ATTGAAGTAGTAAATCTGTCCGCAGAAGAAACAGAAGATATGGATATGATGTAAGATTTTATTTCAAAAATAACTAGCTTTTGTGCTAAAATCTATGGATTAAGAAGAAGAAAGAGAAAAACAGAGTGTATTGTTAAGTGCCTGGAGAGAGAATGCGATTAGTTGAGCGACATATAATTAAACAGAATCACATCAGGTTTAGAGAAATTGATAAAATGTCTTTTTTCTCAAAAAATCTATTTAACTGTGCTGTGTATTTATGTCGTCAGGCTTTCTTTAGTGGTCAACCAATACCAACATTCAATCAAATATATCATTCACTCAAGAATACTGATGATTATCAAGCCTTACCTAGTAAAGTTGCTCAATTAGTATTCAAACAAGTTGATAAATGCTTTAAATCGTACCAGGAGGCAAAGAAGGAATATCAGTTAAATCCAGATAAGTTTTTAGGTGAACCAAAACTACCTAAATATAAACATAAACTTCGGGGGAGAAATGTTTTAACTTTTAATAATCAGGCTGTTTCCAAAAAAGCCTTAAAACAAGGTTTAATCTCACCTTCGGGATTACCCATAAGTATTAAAACTAAGCTAACACAAATTGAAGAAGTGAGGATAATTCCTAAAAATAATGTTTATATTCTTGAGGCAGTTTATGAACAAGAAGAAACCACCCCAGAAGTTAATAATAGAATCGC
>LJOT01000713.1 GCA_001672075.1 Anabaena sp. CRKS33 | reverse complement strand
TTATGCGGAATTACTCCGAGAATATATTGCTGAAAATCTGACTATTAAACAAGTAGATTTTTTTAATAATGTGAAAATTTTCTCTGATGCTGTTGTTAATAATACTATTTTTATTTTAGAAAATACTGTTCCCGAAAATAATTATCAAGTAAAAAGATTTCTCCACAATGGGTTATTTACAGAAATTCAAGAAATTAATTCTTTGAATCAATATGAATATAAAGGTAAAGTTTTTAGACAGTTTGTGGTTAATGATAATTTTGCAGACGTTACTTATTTAGAAGATATTTGTTATTGCAGTAAAGCAATGGTTTTACATTCAGAATCAGGAGAATTTAAAAAAGATGATTTGATTTCTCAAGTAGAAACTAATATTCATATTCATAAATATATAGATGGTGAAAATTTAGTTAGAGAGTTTACAATAGACAAAATTAGATATTTAGAATGGGGTACGTCTCGTGTACCTAATAATATTAGTAGAGCAACAATTCCTGAATTATATAATTATCCTAAAATTCTGTTTGGGATGACTTCATTTCCTACTTATGATAGAGGAATAGATGAAAGAGATGGGTTTTATGTTCCTGATAGTGTGAGAATTTGTGTCAGATGGGATGATGTTTATAAAGTTAGACGTTTAGAGAAAGAAAAAAGACAAATGTATGAACTTTCTAAAAAACGTCAAAAACTTCTGGGAGAT
>LJOT01000126.1 GCA_001672075.1 Anabaena sp. CRKS33 | reverse complement strand
CGTGTGGAGATAGAAGCAATGTTAGGTATAACTTTTGAGCAAACTCGCTTATATCAAGAACTAAGAGAAGAAGCGACAGAAATAGGTATGCAACAAGGTATACAACAAGGTATACAACAAGGTATACAACAAGGTATACACGAGGGAGAAGTAAATCTGATCCTGCGGTTGTTATCTAAAAAATTTGGGGAAGTGCCTAGTCAGCTAAAAATGCAGATTGAGAAGTTATCTCTGGAACAATTGGAAGCTTTGACAGAGGTGTTGTTAGATTTTGCGAGTTTAGATGATTTGGTTGGTTGGTTGCAAAATTTAGAAGTTTCTGAGAAGTAGAAGCGAAGTTTTGATCTATATCCATTCCATTTAATTTTGCAATTGTTAGCTTATCATATTGCGGCGCGGCGGGGTTTGGATGTAGATTAACCGAGAAATTTGGCGAAGTCGGTGACAGTTGAATAATTGATATTTTGCTGATTTAGTGAATAATTAGGTGGGGAATACCCACCTAATCAAATTGTATCTTTATGGAGTTATTTTTGATTTGTGAGCAACCAGTTATGTAAATCATGAAATCATGCAAACTATTACAGCACTTCCCGGTGTTATGTTGAATATGGTGGTTATAAATGGACACGCACCGCTAAAAAAGAACTAAAGTCTTCGATTATTGACAATAGTAAAACTATCTATTAGGTATCTTCGGTAAAGTAGAGACGTTCCATGGAACGTCTCTACAATGGTTTTAAAGCACGCCCATTTAATTTCGGGTCTATAAACTATGAACACCTCCGCTCAATAATTCGAGTCGTAATAGCCATGAATTAAAGTGAGGACATTTATTGCGAATTATTTCCAGTCCAATTGATTCAGCTAATAGTGAACCCACAGTAGATTTTGCTCTTTCATAATCAGGAAATTGGGCAATAATACGTTTACTGGGGGCTGTTTCCCTGCTATCATTAATCAACTCAGGGGTTTCATAGCTATCAGCAATAGTCTTGAGAATTGCAACCTGATCTGAGCAATTATCATAAAAGGACTCAAAACAAGTAGGATCAGAAAAAAGGTAAGCTTCATATTCATGCAGTTGAATGTACGGTATAAATCGAGGATCATCAATATCATCAGCAAAGCTTTTCTCTAAAAACTCAACTCGTTTTGTGGGATTTTGGCGCATAATTTCAGATTCCTTTAATCCCGGAAAATTATGATGAATTGCATATAGATCAATCATCGTTGTAAAGAAAACATCTGTATTTTTATCCTCCGCAAGCGATCGCAAAATATCATTCTTCATTGGCTGATAATCACCATAACCACTACCACCACGATTAGTTTTACCTTTTTTTCTTCCATGAGCAATAAGTCTAGGGTGGTGCATAAATACTTGATATTGAGTCAGATATGGTTGCAGGATAGTAGAAGCAAATGTTTGTTCAGTTTGTCCTTCTGCAAATAAATAGAGTCTTACCATTAGTGTGGACCTCCACCAATGATATTTTTTTCCCAAATTTCTCCTAAACTATATTCTTCTAACCAAGATTCTAATTCTTCAGGATTTAACCGCTTAAATTGCGATTCCTTACCCACTCTATCTACTGTAATTACATCTTCAGGATTAAAGTTATCTAAAAAAGAAGTAGATTGGGTACTAATTAAAATTTGTGTATGATAGGAAGCTTTACCAAACATCCCAGCTACAATATTGAGCGCGTAGGGATGAAGACCAAGTTCCGGTTCATCAACAATAATGAGTTCTGGAAGTTCATTTTCTGGCTGCAAAAGCAACGTGGTAAGGCAGATAGCACGCAAAGTACCGTCAGAAAATTGGTGTGGTCCAAATACTTGATCTGATCCTTTTTCTCGCCAGTTGAGAATAACATAATTCGCTCTAGGTTCAAGGACAAAATCATCAAAAAATGGCGCAATTAAACGGATAGTTTTAATAATACGTTGATACGCTATATTATAATCTTCACGGAATCTCAGAAGTAATGCAGCTAAATTTCCAGCATCAGACATCAGCGATTCGTTGTCACCAACATAACAGGATTGACGAACTCGCGCAGTAGTAGATGTATCATGAAAGTGATACACAAAGCAGCCATTGATTAAAAATTTAAGTATTTGGGCTGTTTCCCTACCTGCTCTTGCATATTCATTTATTTTTGTCTCCTGATGTCCTGCACCTAATGAGCTATGGTTTCGATCACCTTTCCAGATAAAAGCCTCTTCAGCAAAAATCAGTGTATCTCCTGCGGCATGAAATAGACGAATGAAATAAATAAGCACTTCTGTTTTAATGTCAACTTTAACGTCAAACTCTAGTTGTGCCTCGATTTGCGGTGTTACCTTCGGTCCAAAATGTAAGAGAGATTGAGCGTAACCGGATATGCCAATATATTGTTGCAATCTTCCGGCCATCATCTCATTTAGCATCTTGAAAAAGGAGATCAGATTGCTCTTACCTGCTCCATTAGCTCCAATCAAAATGTTTAAGGGACGCAATTCAAGATCCATTGTCTTAATGGACTTAAAGCCCTTAATAATTACTCGTTGTAGCATAGTTGATAATTAGTATTTGTACCAAAAATAGCAAACGTTTAAACATCTTTCACGAACTCCGTTAAGAACCTAAAGGCCTTCAAAATATAATTAGCGCAATCTTGAGGAGAACTATTATAAAATGATGGCCAGGCACGAGCTTTATCTTCATCATAATTATCTTGACGATGGGGATGATTTTCTAACCACGCTAACCGCACTGCGTGACCGATTAACACATCTAAAACGATATATTCTTCAATTTGCAAGTTTGGGTTATTAGCGACAATTGTAGCCAATTCCATCAAGGCTTCTACATTGACTTGGCGATATTCTGGGGCTTCAATTTTATTCAGTAAATGTTCAACCAATAAAGCGAAATTTCTTTCTCCTGCGGTCATTTCTGAAAGCATAGTTTCACTTTCTAAACGATTCCGGCGTTCTAATTTATCACCAATGACTACACCTTTGCAATGCTGCATTAATAGCCAAACTTGTTTAAAAAAGTTCTTGGGTACACGATTTAATGCGCCTTCTGCTTGACGAAATCTGCGCCAACCATGGGGAGGAACTTCTATTTCTTCACTATTTACAGGTAACACAACCCAAGCGATATCACTTTCTTTTTGTTTGACGTGCAATGATTCCTGTTGACGCAATAAATTACTTACACCACTATATCCAGTTAACACTTGACGCAAACGCATTTTCACTTCAAAAGGTGATAACTCCATTAATTTTTCATAAGCTTCATCTTGGGTGAGATTAAATTCTCTAGCTATTTCACTAGTAATTAAAAGAATCAGATAACCGACTCTTAATGTGATAAAACCGCGAAATAATTTTGGTTCAGATTTGATTAAGACACCAAGATAAATGAGAATTTCTTGTGTTAAAACCCGGTCGCGGATATCCTCACGACAGAAGTTATTGATTTTCTCAGCAATTTCATTTGCAGACATGGGAACAACCATCAAAGAAGCTTGACTATAAGCCCTCCCGACTGCAATTTGCTTTCCTTGTACCAAAATACTCGTTACCGCGTCTGATAAGCCAATATCAAGCATTTGACGTAAACCCGCAGCCCGTCGTACCACCGCCCAAATCCCTAAATCGCCGGCTTTGTTGTAAACTTCATCCAGTAAATCAGCTACAGTGACTTTATGATTTGGACCTCCATAACCTGTATTAAATTCTAAACCCTGTAAGCGACTTAATGTTTGCAGTAATTCAATCTGCTCATAAATATTTTCCGATGAACGCAAATATTGTAATAATAAATTTAAGTTGGTTTCGCATTCCATTTGAAATTCTTGAGTATGTCCCAAAGACCAACTTTTTTCTAAATGGGAAGTCAGATAATTACAACGAATTTTTTGATTAATTACTGATGATTGAGATAATGTTATATCTGACAAGAAATCAATTTTCTGAATTGCGGCTGTCAGCATTAATTGATTTAATTTTCCTAATTTTACCTGCACTCCATGACAAATACCATCTTTGAGTTCTTGCATTAATTCTAATAATGCTTCTGCACCAGTTTCTAGCATTGTCCGAGTAATCATTAAGGTCAAAGTCGGACGACCTAAATCACTCCAATATTTTTGAATATAAGCTAATTCTCCTCTAATTTGATCTACTAAAAAGTGATAATCAAGAGTTAGATAAAATTGCTGAGAATCTAAAAATGATGGTAAAAATACCACTGTTTGATCTTGAATTTTAAAAAATCTTGATGTCGTTAAACTTCTCAGTCTTCGCAGGGGACGACCTGTTAAACCTAATTGATCATTTCTACCAATTTGGGTGTAAATTTGCGAAAGTTCTTCAGATTTTCTAACTTGAATTGGTGCTAATTGGTTAGGTGTTTGGGTTTCAATTCCATATATTTCTAACTGATTTTTTAATTCTTCATCTTCGGCTATTAAAGCAATTTGTACTAAGGAATTGCGTTTTTTACCTATGCTTAAATGTCTACCTAAAGGGTCAATATCTCCCAAGGAAATTAAACCCTCGCTTAACATTTCCCCCAAATAATATAAACTTTGCGCCCAAACTAAGGGAATATTTTCGTTAGGTAATCTTAATTGAGTTTGGGGATTTAATTTTTCTGCTTCTATATTTTCTTCAGGAACATAATACAGTTCTGGTAATAGTTGTAATCCATTTTGTTCTACCAATAGTGATTTTAAAAGTTGTTGATATTTCTCAACTTGTGTTTGTTCACCGCGAAATAAACCATCCAGAACTAAATAAGTGAAAAATAATGGCCATTCACATTCAATATGCTCAAATTCTTTCAGTTCGCTAGGTTCATAATGCAAACGTTCGGTATCTTCTAAAACTGTTTGATGTCCATCTCTTAAAAAGCGTTTACAGCCATATTTTCCGGCTAATTTACTCACAATTTCTTTAAAGGTTCGTTCTCGTAATTTATCATCTTCGACAGCAAAGGCGGGATAACTAATAATGCTTAATAACGCCCCATCAATTTCTTTAGAACCTGATTCTCTGGGTAATAATGATTCTAAAGTGATTCTTGCTCTCGCAATTTCATCTGGTAAAACGTGAATTACTGATACTTGACTACCATAAACACCAAATAAATTTAGTCCATTTACTGCTTCTAAAGCTGCTTTAGCCATTCCTAAAGAACTGGCGTTTAATTCTGCATTACCATGATTAATTTTATTACCTCGTTCCCAAATTCCAAAATCTGGTGTCCGGTAAGCTCTGCCAATATAATAAACTAGATTTTGAACAAAGTTAACTTCATCCAATGTAAAAATAATTGATAATCCACTGGCGGTCATTTCTGCTAACATTAACAAGAAAATAGATGTAGCGTCAAGTTGTAAATGTCCCCATTCATCATCACCAACTACAATATCACCTGTGGATGTATTGTATTTGGCGTGAAGTCCATCT
Source organism: Anabaena sp. CRKS33 (assembly GCA_001672075.1). Lineage (GTDB taxonomy): Bacteria > Cyanobacteriota > Cyanobacteriia > Cyanobacteriales > Nostocaceae > Dolichospermum. The sequence goes on along the minus strand of LJOT01000126.1, from coordinate 6,545 downwards.
AATAAGGATTGTGTATATTTAAATTTCTCTACTTTATGAGCTTGTCGCATCATAGCGAATAACAAACCTCGCATTAATTTGACTACGCTATGTTCTAGTTCATAGGTGCGACCACCATCACTATCAATTTTACGATATGCTAAAGCTAAACCCCAAACTGCTAATATACTATACACATTATCTCGCACCCAAGCATCTGTATAATCACCATGAGCAGTCACAGCGGTACTTGCAGGTAATAAACCAGTAATGGGATTTTGACGCGCTAAAATAATTGTTTTGATTTCTTGATAATAAAAGTCTAAGCGGGTTGTTAATGTGGTAGATATGTTCATTATGCTGATGATAAACTGCTGAAAAATTTAACTCTGTTGGTGTCGGGTGAATAAATAAAAAAAAACGGCGTTGCTGATTAAGGGTATGAATTTTAGTCTCACGCAAAGGCGCAAAGACGCAAAGGTAAGAGTTTTAAAGGTTCAATTTGGGAATTTCATAGTTCCCTGTTCCCTGTTCCCTGTTCCCTGTTCCCTGTTCCCTGTTCCCTGTTCCCTGTTCCCTGTTCCCTGTTCCCTGTATTGTATTCCAGTTCCCATGGTCTGAGTCAATGACAACAGGCTAAATAGTCTGAAAATAGCTTTTCTCCTGTTTGCTGTTGAGTGAAGGCGAACTTTGTCTTAAAATGATGAGTAGACATTTAGTGAAGTGGTTGATTCAAATTACCTCTTCCTATTGAAAATAAACCAAAAGCAGTTAAAAGTAAAATGAATCACCTGTGTGTAGTTCCTAAAAAAGCTAACAGCTTAATATTGGATACTCAAAACAAGGTAGATTAGACATTTTGAGTATCTTATGAGTATGATCAAAAGTATGAAAGCTGAAAATATTGATTCTCCGTTACTACACTCGGAATTATTCTTACGTCACCGTCTACAAGTAGTAGAGGAATTATGGGAAACAGTTCTCCGGCAAGAATGTGGTCAGGAAATGGTAGATCTATTACGTCAACTGCGGAATCTGTGTTCCCCGGAAGGACAAGCCACACATCACCAAGCCGCCTCAGCCGTAGAATTGATTGAACAATTGAATATCAATGAAGCTATTCGCGCTGCCCGTGCTTTTGCGCTATATTTTCAGCTAATTAATATTATTGAGCAGGAATACGAGCAAAAACAGCAATTAACCCGCTATGCAATTCAACCTGAGCAAAAACTTTTTCCCAGTATCATTTATGCTACTAACCAACGGGAGGAAGAGTTGCTTGTTACCAAAGAAGTAGGTAGCGACTTAATGACACCGGAAACCCAGCAAAAAGGCAGTTTTGCGGCTTTATTTCCCCTATTATTTCAGTTGAATGTTCCCCCACAACAAATTCAACGTCTCATTTCTCAACTGGATATCCGCTTGGTTTTCACAGCACACCCGACGGAAATTGTCCGTCATACTATCCGAGATAAACAGCGTCAGGTGGTACATCTTCTACAAAAAATGGATGATAGTATAACTCATGCTGGTAGTTATCCTTGGGAAACAGCAGAAATCAAAGAGAGGTTACTGGAAGAAATTCGTCTCTGGTGGCGTACGGATGAGTTGCATCAGTTCAAACCGACGGTTTTAGATGAAGTAGACTATGCCCTTCACTACTTTCAAGAGGTTTTATTTGATGGAATTACACAATTATATAAACGCTTTAAATACTCCCTGGAGGAAACTTTTCCCTGGTTACAACCACCGGGGACAAATTTCTGCTCCTTTGGTTCTTGGGTAGGTTCAGACCGAGATGGTAATCCCTCTGTGACACCAGAAGTAACATGGAAAACCGCTTGTTATCAACGGAAAATGGTTTTAGAGCGGTATATTAAATCCGTAAAAGAGTTAGTGACATTACTGAGCGTGTCTATGCAGTGGAGTGATGTATTGCCAGATTTACTAGAATCTCTGGAATTAGATCAATCACAGTTAAGTAGCGTTTATGACTCTTTAGCTTTAAGGTTTCGTCAAGAGCCTTATCGTTTGAAGTTATCTTATATACTTAAAAGACTAGAAAATACACGAGATCGGAATTTAGCCTTATATAATCGAGAAACGCCGCAAAATGAAGATGCACATAAGTACCGGTCTGGTACAGAATTTTTAGCGGAATTGTTATTAATTCAACGCAACTTGCGGGAAACAGGTTTAAGTTGTCGAGAGTTAGAAAATCTGATTTGTCAAGTAGAAATATTTGACTTTAATTTGACGCAATTAGATATTCGTCAAGAATCTTCTCGTCATGCTGATGCAATTAATGAAATTCTGGAATATTTGCAGCTTTTACCGCAATCTTACCATGAATTATCGGAAGAACAGAGAATAGCTTGGTTAACCGCAGAATTGCAAACTCGTAGACCATTGATTCCCGCTGAATTACCATTTTCGGAAAAAACCAATGATGTTATTCAAACCTTCCGCATTTTGCGATCGCTGCAACAGGAATTTGGTATCAATATCTGTCAAACTTATATTATTAGTATGTGCCGTGAAGTCAGCGACGTACTAGAAGTTTTACTATTAGCCAAAGAATCAACCTTATTTGACCCTGTACTCGCAGTGGGGACAATTCGCGTTGTGCCTCTATTTGAAACCGTAGAAGATTTACAACGTTCCAGAAGCGTAATGCGACAACTGTTTGAACTGCCTTTTTATCGTGCTATGCTGGCTGGAGGCTACGCTGCAATTAATAATACAGAAGCACAAACACATCCATCTACTGCTACACTGAATCCTAACTTACAGGAGGTGATGCTAGGGTATTCTGATAGTAACAAAGACTCTGGTTTTTTAAGTAGTAATTGGGAAATTCATAAAGCCCAAAAATCACTCCAGAAAATTGCTGAAAGTTATGGTGTAAATCTGCGGATTTTCCACGGACGCGGGGGGTCTGTGGGTCGCGGTGGCGGTCCTGCTTATGAAGCAATTTTAGCCCAACCAGGTAACAGTATTAGCGGCCGAATCAAAATCACCGAACAAGGGGAAGTATTAGCTTCTAAATACTCCTTATTAGATTTAGCCTTATATCACTTAGAGACTATCACCACAGCGGTAATTCAAGCGAGTTTATTGGGGACAGGGTTTGATGATATTGAACCTTGGAATGAGATCATGGAAGAATTAGCTCATGCTTCTCGTCAGCACTATCGTAACCTAATTTATGAGCAACCTGATTTTATTGACTTCTTTCACCAGGTTACACCCATAGAAGAAATCAGCCAATTACAAATTAGTTCTCGTCCGGCCCGTCGTCCATCTGGTAAAAAAGATTTAAGCAGTTTACGAGCTATCCCATGGGTATTTAGTTGGACACAAACCCGCTTCTTATTACCTTCTTGGTATGGAATTGGTACAGCTTTACAAAAATTTCTGGACGAAGAACCAGAACAACATTTGAAATTACTGCGCTATTTTTACTTAAAGTGGCCATTCTTTAAAATGGTGATTTCTAAAGCAGAAATGACCTTAGCAAAAGTGGACATGGAAATGGCACGTCATTATGTCAATGAATTATCTAACCCTGAAGACAAAACTAGATTTGAGAATGTGTTTGAACAAATTTCTCGGGAATTTTTCCTCACTAGAGATTTAGTTTTAAAAATCACTGGACACGAAAAACTGTTAGATGGTGATCCAATTTTACAACGTTCTGTACAATTAAGAAATGGCACAATTGTCCCTTTAGGATTTATCCAAGTTTCCCTCTTAAAACGCCTACGTCAGTCGAAAAATGCACCTACAACCGGCGTAATTCACTCTCGTTATAGCAAAGGAGAATTACTCAGAGGTGCATTATTAACCATTAACGGTATTGCAGCAGGAATGAGAAATACTGGTTGATACAATACAATAAGGAAGAGACATTCTATTTCTTCCTTTGTGCGAAACAAAAATATCATCAAAAACCCATTGTTTCCCCTATTTTCTCACATTCTATCTTGTGATTTTCATATTGTATCTGGAGGGGAAATCTACTACTTCACCATTAACAACCATTGCTCTATATAGTAACGCACATACATCTGCCCTAGTGGCAATTTTTTTAGTATTCAACAATCTTATATTTGGATAGTTGACAATTACACCATTTTGTGTTAAACTAGCGATAAAATTACGGTGTTCGCCTTTCAGGGTAGAGGCATCACTGTAAACTGAAAGAATATTTTCTGTAGAACCAGTAAATTGATAATTCAGTCCTTTGGCTAAAGTGATCAAAACATCTAAACGAGTCAGCTTTTGAGCAGGGTTGAATTTTTTACTACCTAATGTGTTGAAAAAGCCCATTTCATAACTCTCTCGAATCGCATTATAAGCCCAATGTCGCGGCGGAATATCTTTAAAAGCTACCGCACTACGTATTTTACTTTTCCTAAACACTTTTTGCAACAGGACGGCCAATTCCACACGAGTTACCGCTGCGTTAGGACGAAAAGAACCATCGGGAAAGCCACCAATTATTTCCATGGCAGCTAATTCGCTAATATATTCTTTAGCCCAATAGTCTTTGGAAATATCAGAAAATGAAACTTTAATATTTTTTGCTACACCTATTTGTCGATATTTACTTAACAGTTGTCCCAGTTCAAAACTGGAATTTTCTTGAATTGGAATTAACTGTGTTATCCTCCCCGGAGGGACTGTTAAGGCTTGTGCTAAGTTAGAATCAAAGATGTTGATAGATTTACCAACTACATCACTCAGGGGTATAGGATAAGTACCAGTTGTGGGAATTTGAGAAAACCCCGCTGCTTGATATTGAGTAATACTTATATTTTCCGAACTACTCAGAAAAGTAACTTTTTGGTTATTAAGTTGGGTAAAGTAGTCGTATTTGGTACTATTATCATCAACAATGCTATCATTGTTAACATCAGTGCCATAAAAAGTGCGAACTACTTGATCTACTATGGGGTTAGCTGATAAAATTAGGTTAACCGCAGTATTTTCCGGTAAAATCACAAATTCACTGTAGCCAATCAAGCGATTTGTGGTATCATATAAACGAACAACTATAATATCCCCTGATTTAAACCCCTTGACAAAATTAGCCTTTTGCTTCATTCTATATCTATAATCGCCTAAAAATCTCTCTTGGCGATATTTGTCACCATATTTACTTTTGATGGAAATACGGGCTGTTACCTCTGAGATTGTAGCGCCTGGTTGCCAAATATAAAGCGTGAATGCTGGTTTTCTCTCTGGAGAAGAATTGGTAGCAACAGTAACTCCGACTGCTTTACCGTCAGATTTATCTGCTAAAACTTGCTTTTTTGAGAACTGACTGAAATTTGGTGTATCTAAATAGGACAGTTTTGATAATGCTAACGCAGAAGATATTGGCGATAATGCGACAATAGAAACAGTTGTAATAACTAGTTTACACCAATAAGTTAATTTAATGGGATTCATGATATTTTAGCTCACACCTGGCAAGTAAACTAATGATAATTGGTAATTACAAGTAAACACTGTTAAGTTTAAGGCACAACCATTAAATTGTCTAGGTTTGTTTGAGGAACACAACTCAATATCAACATCTTCACGACCTTGTTGGGTTTCGCTGTCGCTCTACCCAACCTACAATTATCGCTAATTGGATAATTGAAAGTTGATCATCATCATAAATTAAACCAAAAATTTACACTGAAATTTTGACAAATGACAATTACAACTCAGCATTTACAGACATTAGAAAAACAAGTTTGGACTTGGCGAAATTACAAAATTCAATATACAGTTATGGGTACTGGCCAACCATTGGTACTTATCCATGGTTTTGGCGCTTCCATTGGCCATTGGCGGAAAAATATCCCGGTTCTGGCTGCGGCTGGTTATCAGGTGTTTGCTTTAGATTTGTTGGGGTTTGGAGGTTCTGATAAAGCCAAGGTAGATTATACCATGGAATTGTGGGCGGAATTATTAAAAGATTTTTACAATACACATATCCAAACACCGGCTATATTTATCGGTAATTCTATTGGCGCACTTTTAAGTTTAATTATCTTAACAGAATACCCCGAAATTGCGGCTGGAGGCGTGTTAATTAACTCCGCTGGTGGTTTAAGTCACCGTCCCCAGGAATTAAACCCACTGCTACGGGTTTTTATGGCGACCTTTAACAAGTTAGTAGCTAACCCGGTTACAGGTAAATTTGTTTTTAACCGTATTCGCCAAAAATCACAAATTAGACGCACATTATATCAAGTATACCGCGATCGCAACGCTGTAACTGATGAACTTGTGGATTTACTATATATACCATCCTGCGACCCAGGAGCGCAAGCTGTTTTTGCTTCCATTCTTACCGCACCCCCTGGACCTAGTCCTAGTTCCTTATTACCTAAGTTAGAATGGCCTTTATTAGTAATTTGGGGTGAGGAAGATCCTTGGACACCAATTACAGGGGCGGATGTTTATAGACTAGCACAAAAAGACGGTAAAGATGTGAAAATTGTCCCGGTTCCTGGTGCTGGCCATTGTCCCCATGATGAAGTTCCCGATGTTGTTAATGGTGAAAT
>LJOT01000409.1 GCA_001672075.1 Anabaena sp. CRKS33 | reverse complement strand
CAACTAGTAAATATTCTCAATAAGCAATGATTGTTGCAAATTGGGACTAAGATTTGTTATATTCTCAATTAATGAGCTTTGTTGAGAAAATTTAGTATGACTGTCTACACAACTGGTTCACTCAAGGCTGAACTAAACGACCGTGGTTGGCGTTTAACTCCACAGCGCGAAACAATTCTACATATTTTCCAAGAACTCCCCCAAGGTGAGCATTTAAGTGCAGAGGATCTCTATCATCGCTTAGAGACTGACGGTGAAGGTATTAGTTTATCAACTATCTACCGGACTTTAAAGTTAATGGCGAGAATGGGGATTTTGCGGGAGTTAGAATTGGGGGAAGGACATAAACATTATGAAATCAATCAACCTTATCCCCATCACCATCATCACCTAATTTGTGTGCGCTGTAACTCGACTATCGAGTTTAAAAATGACTCTATTTTAAAAATTGGGGGAAAAACAGCGCAAAAAGAAGGTTATCATTTATTAGATTGTCAAATGACTATTCATGCTGTATGCCCTAAGTGCCAAAGGGCGTTAATGCCTATTTAGAAACTAAGGGAGATGACAGGTTATAGGTTACAGGTGACAGGTTACAGGTGACAGGTTACAGGTGACAGGTTACAGGTGACAGGTTACAGGTTACAGGTTACAGGTTACAGGTTACAGGTTACAGGTGACAGGTGCTACGCCACGGGGACAGAAATTAACTACCCATTACCCATTACCCATTGGTCAGTTATTTTTCTTCGATGGTGGCTTCTGCTTGATGGACTAAATTACGCAGGTTTTCTAGTGTTTGTCTAGTTACATCTTGCCATAAACCGCGCTGGTTTGCCTCTAGTAGTCTTTCCGCAATATCACGCAATGCCCAAGGGTTTTTGTTGTGAATAAATTCACGAACAGTGGTATCTTCTAAATATGCTTCAAAGACACCTTGATACATATAATCTTCCACACATTGGGCTGTAGCATCGTAAGCGAAAAGAAAATCTACCGTTGCGGCCATTTCAAATGCACCTTTATAACCGTGACGCATCACTCCAGCGATCCATTTGGGATTAACCACGCGGGAACGGTACACCCTGGCAATTTCTGAACTAAGTTGGCGAATTTTGGGCTGGAGTGTGTTGGAATTATCGCCAAAATAGGTTTGGGGATTTTTACCCTGAAGAGAACGCACAGCGGCGGTTAAACCACCTTGAAATTGATAATAATCATCAGAATCAAGTAAATCATGTTCGCGGTTATCTTGATTGTGGAGGACGATTTGCATTTGCTTTAAACGTTGTTCAAAAGCTTCTACATTTTTAGTCCCTGTTTCCTGACCAGAAGAATAGGCGTAAGCGCTCCAATTTGTGTAAGCTTGGGCTAAATCCTGGTCATTTTGCCAATTTTGGGAAGCCATTAAACCTTGGAGTCCTGCCCCATAAGCACCTGGTTGAGAACCAAAAACACGATATTGCGATCGCTCTTGTGCTACATCTAAAGATAAACCCTGTTGAGTCCATTGTTCAGTTTCTTGACGAACCATATCTGCGAGGGGATTTTGATCTGCGGGTTCATTTAAGACAGAAACCGCTTTTACAGCTTGATCAAATAAAGTGATTAAATTGGGAAAAGCATCCCGGAAAAAACCCGAAATTCTCAGGGTAACATCCACACGGGGACGACCCACAACCGCCAAAGGTAATATTTCAAAATCTATCACCCGTCGCGCTACACCATCCCACACAGGTTTAACACCGAGTAAAGCTAAAGCCTCCGCTAAATCATCACCACCAGTCCGCATGGTAGCCGTACCCCACACGGATAAAGCGAGAGTTTTAGGATATTCTCCATGTTCTTGGGTGTAGGTTTCAATCAGGGTTTCTGCGGCTTTTCTGCCAATATCCCAGGCGGTTTCTGTGGGTATGGCACGAATATCAACGGCGTAAAAGTTTTTACCTGTGGGCAAAACTTCGGGTCGGCCGCGTGTGGGTGCGCCGGAAGCACCGCTGGGAACGTATTTTCCGTCCAGTCCCCGGAGGAGGTTGGTGATTTCTTCGCTGGTTTTTTCCAGGGACGGGAGGAGTTTGTCGCTAATCCAGTTTTCGGTGGTTTTTCCGGCTATGATTTGTTCTACTAAATGGGCGGCTTCTATTTCTAGGAGTTCGACGACATCCCCAATGATGTGACAGGATTTAAGTCTCTCGCAGAGGCGCAGAGGCGCAGAGAGGGGGGTGGAAAAGTCGTCGGTGAGGGGATCTATGTCTAAGCCCCATTGTTTGGCTATGGTGCGGGTAATACCTATAGAATAGCGGTTGGGGATGCGGGCGATCGCTATTATTAAGTCTCTTAGTTGTGTTCCCTGGGGACATTGGCCGAATATGTGTAGGCCGTCGCGGATTTGGGCTTCTTTGAGTTCACACAAGTAACCGTCTAGGGAGTTTAAGATTAAGGTTTCAAAGTTGGTGATGTCTTTGGGGTTGGTAATTCCTAAGTCTTTATATAGGTTTTCTTTGATGACTAATTCCTTGATGCGATCGCTGATTATTGGTAATCTGGAAGGATCTAAACTTTCGGCTTCGTAATATTCATCAATGAGGTTTTCTACTTGTTGCAATCCTCCATATAAT
>LJOT01000712.1 GCA_001672075.1 Anabaena sp. CRKS33 | reverse complement strand
AAAAACCGACATAAGTAACGAAAAGTAAAGTTGCCCAAAACCTGTTCCCTGTTCCCTGTTCCCTTGTCATAACGACAATTTTTAACGCCAACCTACTTACAAATTTATGATTGATAAATCTGACCTGAAAACAACGATAAAACCTTCATTAAGTGCGATCGCTCTTGGTAGTAATATGGGGGAATCTTTAGCTATTTTAGAAGGTGCAATTAACAGCCTGGAAAAAACTCCGGGTATTACCATAAAAGCCAAATCTAGTTGGTACAGAACCGCTCCTGTAGGCGGACCATCACAACCAGATTATTTAAACGGTGCTGCTATTTTAGAAGTGCAACTTAGTCCCCATAAATTACTAGAAACTCTGCTGAATATTGAACAGGAATTTGGTCGAGTTCGTCAAGAACATTGGGGACCTAGAACCCTAGATTTAGATGTACTACTATTTGATGACTTGATTTTAGAAACACCAGATTTACAAATTCCCCATCCTCGAATGACCCAGAGAGCCTTTGTTTTAGTTCCATTAGCGGAAATTGCACCAGATTGGATAGAACCAGTTTCTCAAGAACCTATTTCACAACTCCTGCAAAAATTAGACTGTTCTGATGTGAGTTTATCTATCAAGTTATAAGCTGTTTAAGTAAGTGAACAGAAAAAAACCGACATAAGTAACAGTAACGAAAAGTAAAGTTGCCCAAAACCTCTT
>LJOT01000711.1 GCA_001672075.1 Anabaena sp. CRKS33 | reverse complement strand
TGATGGCAATGATACCTATCGTTTCCTAGCAAATACAGCTTTGGGAACGGACACAATTACGGAAACGACCACAGGGGGTATTGATAATCTTGACTTTACGGGGACGACTGCTGCTGTAAATGTGAATTTGGGTATTGCAACTTCACAAACGGTTAATAGCAGACTCAAACTCATTTTCTCTGCTAATAACGTCATCGAAAATGCCACAGGTGGTACAGGAAATGACCGTCTCACAGGTAATGCTCTAAATAATATCTTAAATGGCGGTAGTGGTAATGACCAACTGCAAGGACTAGGAGGAGATGACATTTTGTGGGGAGGACTCGGTTGTGATATTCTCACCGGAGGACTCGGTAATGATCAATATCGCTTCCAAGGTAATGGGGTATTTAGCAGCAGTTTAGGTGTTGATTATATTACTCAGTTTGATGCCGGACAAGACCAAATTGCTCTCAGTCTGGGAACTTTCAATGCCATTACTAACACTTTAGGACAGTCTCTAACTGATTTCGCAGTTGTTGATGATGATGAATTGGTCAACGCTAGTAATGCCCGGATTGTTTATAGTCAAAGCACTGGTAGTGTATTTTATAATCAGGATGGTAATATTTTGGGTACAGGAACGGTGTTTGAGTTTGCTCGTTTAGGGAATCTTGATATTACCCTTGCTAGTAGCGATTTTACTTTGATTGTTTAGTTTCCTGATT
>LJOT01000710.1 GCA_001672075.1 Anabaena sp. CRKS33 | reverse complement strand
GGAACAGGGAACAGGGAACAGGGAACAGGGAACAGGGAACAGGGAACAGGGAACAGGGAACAGGGAACAGGGAACAGGGAACAGGGAACAGGGAATAGGGAACAGGTTACAGGGAACAGGTTACAGGTTACAGGGAATAGGGAACAGGTTACAGGGAACAGGTTACAGGTTACAGGGAACAGGTTACAGGGAACAGGGAACAGGGAACAGGGAACAGGTTACAGGTTACAGGTTACAGGTTACAGGTTACAGGTTACAGGTTTTGGGTAACTTGACTTTTGGTTACTGATGTCGGTTTTTTTCTGTTCACCTACTTACGTAATTCTCATGCTTGTGGGGTGGGCATCCCTGCCTGCCTTAGTATATAAATTAGGCATACCCGCCCAAATTAATGTATAAATATTTCATAGACTTTCTAAGTAGCTTAAAAGGTCTGCCATTTCCTGGACATTGGGTTGGAATTTTGGCATAGGGGGCGTTTCCCCGCTAGTTACTTGACGAATTAGTCCATAGCGGGATTTGTATTTGGAGATTTCATGTAGAGTCGGACCGACTAGGCCGTTTGCTTCTAAGCCATGACAGCCAGCGCAGTTGATTTGGAAAATAGCTTTCCCTTGTACTGGGTTTCCCTGAAGGGAGAGAACACTTTTAACATAAGGATCAGAGGCTTGCACTATCTCAATCCCAAACAGGACTAAGGGCAGGGTTATC
>LJOT01000709.1 GCA_001672075.1 Anabaena sp. CRKS33 | reverse complement strand
TTTGCGCGAAACCTCAGCTAGATTAGATATAATAATTACTCAATTACCGTGAAAACCGATACAATTTTCTATAGCTTATTTCAAGCATTTCCTAGCATTTTCTTTGAATTAATTAACCAGTCTCCCACAGAAGCAGGTACGTATGAATTTACCTCTCGTGAAGTTAAACAACTGGCTTTTCGTTTAGACGGTTTATTTTTACCAACCACCAAAGATGCCAAAAAGCCATTTTACATTGTCGAGGTTCAATTTCAACCCGATGATGATTTATATTATCGTCTCTTTGCAGAGCTTTTTCTTTACCTGCGACAATACAAAACTCCTCATCCTTGGCAAGCTGTAATCATCTATCCTAGTCGTAATATAGAAAGAGAACAGAATTTACAATTTGGGGAAATCTTGCTACTTCAGCGAGTTACACGCATTTATTTAGACGAGTTGGGAGAAAGTTCTTTAGGGGTGGGAGTTGTTAAACTAGTAATAGAAACAGAGAAGGCTGCACCAGCATTAGCAAGACGCTTAATTGCCCAAGCAAACCAACAACTAACTGATACCAAAATTAAACGGGATTTAATTAATCTGATTGAGACAATTATCGTCTACAAATTACCCAAAAAAAGCAGAAAGGAGATTGAAGCTATGTTAGGTTTAAGTGAGTTGAAACAAACCAGAGTTTATCAAGAAGCTTTAGAAGAAGGTAAAGCTGAAGGT
>LJOT01000408.1 GCA_001672075.1 Anabaena sp. CRKS33 | reverse complement strand
AGTTTACCAATTATTGCTTTTTTCTATACTTTAATGACAGTAGATTCAGCATGGCGACATTGGCAAGGACGTGGGGGTGAATGGAAAGGTAGAGTTTACTGTTAATTAGCCCTTCTTGCAGCAATAAAGTCTGAAATTGGGGGATTCTATTGACTATTTCCCCATTGACGACTTCTAGCACTTTTAAATCAAATGCCCAACGTCCTAAACTTTGTCCCTGATTATTGTAAACTATGACAACTTATTTAGTTCTATTACAATATGTGTAATCCATGCACTATACTAATGGACGATATCACTGTTAAAATTGGCAACATAATCTTATGCAAATCAATATATAATGCACATCTTACGATAAACTAATACGATGATGAATCTGGAAAACGTTACAATTCACCAATTTAGAGGACTTCAAGATTTAGAACTAAAGGATCTCGGACGGATTAACCTGCTTGTTGGTATTAACAACTCAGGTAAAACCAGTGTTCTAGAAGCATTATCTGTCTACTGTCACCCATTAGATATTAAAGTATGGCTGAGTACAGCACGTCAACGAGAGCAGGATATTGGAGTATATCGTACTCGTCTACTGGATGCGATAAAGTGGTTATTTACACATAATTCTGCGTCCACTGTAGAACCCGATAAACCTATTATTCTTATTTCTAGCACTGGTTTATTTTCTGTTAAGAAGTTAATAGCAAGCTATGAAGAACTGGAGGAAATATGGTTATCGGAAGAAAGCAATATCAGAAATATTAGCAACGAAGAAGAAATTGAGAATAATAATGAGCAGGAAATTGAAAATGAAGATACACCAAGAGTTAGGAAAGGAATTAATCTAAAAATAGAGGTATTTCGAGATGATGGTTATCAGTTAAGTTTACTTGGTGAACCATCTGATTTGATTACAGATTTTCCGCTATGGGAGGATGAACGTTTTTATAGATTATCTGGAAAAAGAGAACCCAGTCTAAAAACATCTGTAGTAACACCATCATCTCATCGTTCAGAAGTTGGTCAATTTCGATTACTTTCAGAAGCAACATTTCAAAATGTTAAATCTGATGTAGTGAAATTATTACAACAGATGGATAATAATATTTCTGATATAGAAATGTTGTTACCTCCAGAATCTACGAGTTCTCGATTCAATATTTATATTCAACATAAAAAACTAGGACTTGCACCAGTCAGCACTTTTGGTGATGGTATTCGTCGCTTATTACATATAGCTCTTAAACTAGCCAGCGTCAAGGGTGGTATTCTTTTAATTGATGAATTAGAGTCAACAATTCATACAGAAGCACTACAAAATTCTTTTCAATGGTTAGTTAAATGGTGTACAGAAATGGATGTTCAATTATTTGCAACTACCCATAGTCTGGAAGCTGTTGATGCTTTGCTAGAAGTTACTCAATCAGATTCAGATTTAGTGCTTTATCGCTTAGAACCAAAGGAAGGAAAAACAAAAGTAGTTAGACATGATGGACAGCGATTAAGACGATTAAGAGAAGAATTAGGTCAGGAGGTGCGTTGGTGAGTCGGAAATATGTTTTAATTGGTGTCGAGGGAAATCATGATCAGGCTTTTATATCTAAGATCTTATGTAAATTATTAGGCTTTTCTGAATTTAAGGAAGATGAATCAAATCTAGATAGTTTTTGGCGGAAATTTATCCCTACTTATCCTAAAAGGGGAAATTTATATAAAAGACTTGATATGCCAACAATTTTGTATACGGAAACGTTATCAATTGCTTTATATGCAGGTGAAGGAAGTAATTTAATTACTAATTTGAATGATAAATTATCTGATATTGATTATTCTACTCTTTTAGCTTTTGCAATTGTAGCTGATGCTGATGACGATACACCTAATAAAGTTGTGGAAAAATATCATCATGGCTTTAAAGAATATTTTCCTGATTTTCCCACCACAGTTACTCAAAGTGGTAATGTGATAGAAGGTTCACCAAAATTAGGAATTTACATATTACCAGATAATTCTCAACAAGGTGTTTTAGATACTTTGATATGTGATTGTGGAGATTTAGTTTATCCTGAATATATGCAAAGAGCAAGAGAATATATAAATAAATTTTCTGAAGAAGAGAGGAAGAAAAAGCCTTTAAGATGGAAACCTTTTGATCAACAAAAGGCGATAATTGCTACAGTCGTAAGTGTTCTAAAACCTGGTAAAACTAATCAAACAAGTATTAGTGATAACAGTTGGATTAGTTCTGAAACAGCGGAAATTCCAGCTATTAAAAATTTCACTGATTTTTTAAGAAATTTGTTAAAATTAGAAACCTAATCATACTAATAAAATCCAAGCTATTTAACCAAGATACAGCAGGTTTAACTGGAGTAAAGTACAATACTAGGTTTTTAGGTGTAGTGTCTCTATATGCCTATTTAATCAAATATTTCTGTATCAGGTAATACTTTATTTTTTGTAGTTCATGTTGGGTTTCATGCTTCAACCCAACCTACAAGCTTTATTCTTTGTAGGTCGGGTTAAGCGACAGCGTAACCCGACGTTTATAACGTTTATGTTGGGTTATGGCTTCGCCACACTTCGTGAACGTACCTCAACCCAACCTACAAGCTGATGTCATTACAAACTCAACCCCAT
>LJOT01000407.1 GCA_001672075.1 Anabaena sp. CRKS33 | reverse complement strand
TGCGTACTAGCCATAGTTAGTTGGGTATGATTAGCGAGATATTTGAGTAAAGCGATCGCTAACGCACTTCCCTCCGCTGGATCTGTACCTGCACCCACTTCATCAAGTAATACCAGAGATTGGTAATTAATGGCTAAGGGGGAAAAATCATTTTTTTCAGGTTCTAATGCCTCTAAAATTCGACTAATGCGGCGAATATGTCCAGAAAAAGTAGATAAACTCTGTTGTAATGACTGTTCATCACCAATATCGGCTAAAATTTGCCTAAACCAAGGCATTTCCACCGGTTCACGGGCAGGAATAAATAAACCTACCTTGGCCATGACCGCCGCTAATCCCAAAGTTTTTAAAGTTACCGTTTTTCCTCCAGTATTTGGTCCTGTAATTGTGACTACCCGGATTTGAGGACTAATCAATAAATCTACTGGTACTACTGCATTTCCCTGTTCATGCTGCTGTTGCCAAACTAACAACGGGTGGCGCAGATTTCGCAAGGTAATAATTTCATTTGCTTGAGGATTGACAAAGCGTGGCGGGTTAGCACCTATCCAGAAACTATAACGTGATTTGGCTACCGCTAGATCTAAGGTGGTGACAATGGCTAATAATCTTTCTAAATCTGGTGTAACTTCTGCTACTTTTTCCGTCAAAATCCGACGAATTGCTTCCGCTTCAGTTTGTTCCTTTCTAATAATTTGACGTAGTTGATTACCCAATGGTACAACACTATTAGGCTCTATATATAGAGTTGCACCACTGGTAGAAGTATCATGAACAATACCGGGGATTGCGTCCTTTTGCGGAGCTTTTACAGGTATAACAAAGCGATCGCCTCTTTGTGTAATTAACTGTTCTTGAACCGCTCCCGATTTTGCTTGGATAATATTTTGCAGTTTTTGGGTAATTTGGCTGCGAACTTTCCGCAATTCCCCGCGAATTTCTGCCATTTTCTGACTAGCACGGTCAGTAACTTGCCCACGTTCGTCAATACAACGGTGAATTTCCTGCTCCAATTCCGGGTAAGTCCGTAATTCTGAGACTAAATCGTTTAAAACCGGGATATTTTCCTGATTATCAATAACACGGCGTAAATTTCTTGCACCTGCTAGGGTAGTAGCGATCGCTAAAAGCTCCTCCCCTGGTAAAATACTTTGCAGTACAGCCCGTTCTAGGGAATCACCAATATCTTGTATACCCTCAAAAGATAATCCCGGATGTAAACGACTTTCCAATTCATAAACTTCTTTAGTTTGCGCTAATAACTGCTCACTTTCTGCCTGAGTTTCAGGAATGGGCAAGTTACGCGCAACTATAGACCCTAACTTAGTTGCCGCAAAGGTAGAAAGGTGCTGGCACAGTCGAGGCCACTCTAGTAATTCTAAGGTTTCAGATTGAATCAAGGTTTCAACAACTAATCTGAAATTATAGTAACAATTTTAGTTGCTCAAAGACTAGATTTTCCAGGAGAAAATTTTTCTGATTTTTTTGTTACAAAAATCGTAACATTGACTAGGTTTTTCCATTTATCCTGGATAATATGGAGAATACAGTCTCATATACCTTAGCGTCTACCGAGTTCACCAATGAACAGAAAACCATATCTGATAGCAGTTACAGGGCTTGCTGTCTTATCTGTACAGGCTCTAGGATCACCGAATGGGTTGGCTTTGACCTCAGCAAATCACTATTCTCAATCTATCATATCTCAAAATTCAGAAGAACAAACACGAATTAAAGTTTATCAAAAAGCCAGTCCCGCTGTAGTTTACATCAACACTGGTAAAGCTTCTGGAAGTGGTTTTATCGTGAGTCGAGACGGATTAATTATTACCAATGCTCACGTTTTGGAAGATGCACCTGCAACCGTGACTGTAATTTTAGAAGACGGTAAACGACTTCCTGCTAACGTAATTGGCTTTGCTAAAAATGGTCTAGATTTAGCAGCCATTAAAATTCGTAATCAGAAGAATTTACCCACATTATCTTTAGCAAAATCAGCCCAAGTGGGACAGTCTGTATATGCTATTGGTAGTCCCTTTGGCTATGACAATCAAAATAATTTTACTGCTGGTGTTTTGAGCAATCTTGACGAACAAGATGGTATCATTAAACATGATGCTAGAATTAATCCTGGTAATTCTGGTGGTCCACTTCTCAATTCCCAAGCCCAAGTTATTGGCGTAAATACTGCTATTCGACTTGATAGAAATGGCAGTAACAGTGGTATTAGTATTGCTATCCTAGTAAATAAAATACAACCTTTCTTAACAGCAATTCGTCAGGGAAATATTTCCCGTTTACGGCGCTAATAGTCTGTTGAGAATTGAGATTAGTATAGGCTTCGCTTCTAGTCTATTTATTTGCAAGGGCAGGCAGGATGCCCACCCCACAGAAATTAAATGTCCCTTTCCCAAATTAGGAGATTTAAGAAATGATGAAATTAACATTATTAACCACACTGTTTTTAACCACCACATTAGCATCTACTCCCGTTTTTGCTCAAGAAAACCCTAATAATCAAATTCGCTTTATCTGTTCTACAAGTCGTTACTCCGAAAATGGAAAGTCTGTTCCTACTACTTTTCTTTGGACACCAAATTTCCAAAAAGCAATGGTGACTTGGACATCTGTTTTAGGAGGAGTTA
>LJOT01000708.1 GCA_001672075.1 Anabaena sp. CRKS33 | reverse complement strand
AATTATGAAAGCAATTAAAGTAATGGCAACCGTTGATCAAGAAGGAAGTTTATCGTTAGATAAACCATTAAATATTATTCAAAATAGCCGTGTAGAAGTTATTATTCTTATTCCAGAAGCAGTAGAAATTAGCGAAGATCATGAACAAATTACATCTAAAGAAGAAATAATCCAAGATTTTCGTCAGTCTTGGCAAGAAGCAATGACTGGAAAAACAATTCCTGTTTCTCAACTTTGGGAAGGCATTGAAAATGTCTGATATGCCGTTTATTCAAGTAGAAGTAACACTAAGATTCCAGAGAAATTTACGAAAATTAGCCAAGAAATATCCGAAGATTCACGACGATATTCAACCAGTTATAGAACAACTACAACAAGGAGAAATACTCGGTGATTGTATTCCTAAAATCGGTTACGAAGTTTTCAAATTGCGCGTTAAAAATAGTGACATTCAAAAAGGTAAAAGTGGTGGTTATCGTCTCATTTACTATGTCAAAACCGCAACAGCTATTATTTTGCTAACCATTTATGCAAAATCAGAACAAGCTGATATTTCTCCAGATGATATCCAACGTATTATTTCTGAATATGAATCTGAAAGATTGACACTTATCTCCAAAAATCTGTCACTTCATATCCTAATTCTCCGATCATTTCCCGTAATAGAGGTAAACTTAAACCAATGACGTTACTATGACAACCCTCGATTTTTTC
>LJOT01000707.1 GCA_001672075.1 Anabaena sp. CRKS33 | reverse complement strand
GAGTTTAGTCATGCTAGAAAACCGTGATTATACCTTGATTATTGATAAAAGCGGTAGCATGGCTACCCCAGATCAAAAAGGTGGAAGAAGTAGATGGGTCGCAGCACAAGAATCAACCATAGCATTAGCCAGTAAATGTGAACAACTAGATCCCGATGGTATTACCATTTACGTTTTTTCCGGCAAATTTAAACGTTATGAAAATGTGACATCTGCCAAAGTTTCACAAATTTTTAAAGAAAATGATCCTTCAGGAACAACAGATTTAGCTGGGGTTCTCAAACACGCTACTGATGATTATTTGCAACGCAAAACAGCCGGTCAAACTAAACTCAATGGGGAAACAATTTTAGTAGTTACTGACGGTGAACCAGATGATCGTAAAGCTGTAATGAAGGTAATTATTGAAGCTTCTCGTCGTTTGGATAAAGATGAAGAATTGGCTATTTCCTTTATTCAAGTCGGTAATGATCCTCAAGCTACTCGCTTTTTGAAAATTTTGGATGATGAACTGCAAAGTGCAGGTGCTAAATTTGATATTTGCGATACTGTCACCATGGATGATATGGAAGATATGAGTTTATCAGAAGTTTTACTAAATGCTATCACTGATTAACAATATAGGACTCCTATTTGATTTTTGATAGCTTGCGTGGCGTAGCCATACAAGACTCAGTAGGTATCAATTCTGTCTTTCTTCCTGTGTTCCCTGTTCC